>SDWN01000882.1 GCA_004195305.1 Neptunomonas sp.
ATCGCCCCCATCCTTTACGACACTCTGCACGAACTCGCCACCCAGTTGAAACAGGGTGAGCGCTCCTTCCAGGAACTGGAAGAACAGGCCAACCAACAACTTGAAAGCAATGGCTTTGTACGGGATTACATCCATATTTGCCGACAAAGGGACCTGCAACCCGCTGCTCCTGGCGACCACTTACTGGTCATCTTAGCAGCTGCACAACTCGGTTCTGCCCGTCTGATCGACAACCTTGAAGTGATACTCAATTAGCCTTAGACCTTTACAGACCAAGCGATTAGCTGCTATTTTTCCTCTCTCCGCAGCGGCTGCTTGCGCTTTACTCCAGGCCAATAATGCTGCGGTGCGATATTGCCGACAGTTCGGATTAGTCGGTGATCCACCCGTTTTACTTTTATGGATGAGGTCTATCTATGCGTGATGTTGTTATCGTGGCTGCTGGCCGCACGGCTGTCGGCACCTTCAATGGCTCCCTTTCCTCTCTTACCGCAGCCCAACTAGGTGCGACCGTAATTAAAGGCCTGCTGGAAAAGTCCGGCATCGCCCCTGAACAGATCGACGAAGTTATTTTTGGCCAGGTCCTGACCGCCGGCTGTGGCCAGAACCCGGCGCGTCAAGCCGCCGTCAATGCGGGCCTACCCCACGCCACTTCTGCGATCACCATCAACAAGGTGTGTGGATCAGGCCTCAAGACTGTCCATATGGCAGCACAAGCCATCATGCTGGGCGATGCGGAGATGATCATCGCTGGCGGCCAGGAGAGCATGAGCCAGTCTGGTCACTACCTGCCAAACTCGCGTAACGGTCAGAAGATGGGCAACTGGAGCATGGTCGACACCATGGTTACCGATGGCCTGTGGGATGCCTTCAACGATTACCACATGGGTATCACTACCGAAAATATCGTCGAGAAATACGGCTTCAGCCGCGAAGATCAGGATGTCTTTGCCGCCGCCTCGCAAAACAAAGCCGAGGCCGCCCTGGCCGCCAATCGCTTTGCTGACGAGATCATCCCGGTTGCGCTCAAACAGCGCCGCGGCGATGCGATCATCTTCGATCGTGACGAGCAACCTCGTGCCGGTGTGACCGCCGATGCACTCGGAAAACTGCGTCCGGCGTTCAAGCGCGATGGCACAGTAACGGCCGCTAACTCGTCGACCATCAACGACGGTGCCGCGGCAGTGATCCTGTGTAGCGCCGAAAAAGCCAAAGAACTGGGTCTTGAACCAATCGCCACGATCAAAGCCTACGGCATCGCAGGCGTCGATCCGGCGATCATGGGTACCGGCCCGATCTGCGCCACCCAGAACACCCTCAAGCGCGCTGGCTGGACGGTCGACGATCTGGATCTGATCGAAGCTAACGAAGCCTTTGCCGCCCAAGCCATGGCCGTCAACAAGGATCTTGGCTGGGACACCAACAAGGTTAACGTCAACGGCGGCGCTATCGCCCTGGGCCACCCCATCGGTGCGTCAGGTTGCCGGATTCTGGTCAGCCTGCTGCACGAAATGGTCAAGCGCGACGCCAAGAAAGGCCTGGCCACACTCTGTATCGGTGGTGGCATGGGTATCGCACTGGCGGTTGAACGCTAATCACCTGCGGCGAATGAATCCAAAAGAGGCCTTTAGGCCTCTTTTTTTATCTCGAGACTATCTCTAACAGGCTGTTGAAAAGCGTTAGCGAGGCCGCCGAGACTAGGCAAAAATTACCTAAAAAGCGCAGTTTATAGCTATAAATGAGCATTTTGAGGTCGTTTTTAACGACGTATCAGCAACGCAGGTAGCTTTTCAACAACCTGCTAAGTCCAAACTATCTCTAAACAACGGTGGTCGAGCTGTAATAGAGAGTCATACCACCTAATAACGTCACATACTGAGTAAACAGCATCACCGAAGATATGCCCCTGCGTAAGCTGCCCCTCGTACCCAGTCCGGCTACATCCGCGCTGTTAAAAATCTGGCATTATTCCTCGGTCACTCTCCCCACACCGCCACCCCAGAGGAGGCCGACCACCTGCTTAATGCTGCATCGAACTCCAGGAACAAGCCCGTACTGGCGCTCGCTTATGGGCCGGGTTTACGCGTCAGCGAGGTAGTTTCCCTCAGGGTTAACGATAGCTAACGGATGGTCCTAAGGGTCGAGCAAGGAAAGGGCAGTAAGGACCGTTACGTCCTGCTATACCCATCGGATCGCCATCGCTCACGCCCCCCCTATTCCAGGGCCGCTTAGGCTTTCGGAACCGGGCTCGCTTATTGTTGTGATAAATACACTTTTTCTGAAAAATGGCTAATTATTCCTTCTAAACTGATATCAGAGTCAAGCATAGCTATATTAAACTTCATGTATGATCGGGCAGAGTCCACTGTCTGCAAGGGAGATATAATTAGTGGAAGAACCGCAGTTACGATCAATGGAGAAGTATCAGTCTAACTGGGGTAGGCACCGTCATTGGGTGTATTTCGCCATTTTCGCCATGCTGCTAAGTGTCATCGCGGCGTTCAACCTACAAGAGAGCTATGACGCTCGCATCAGCGAAGCACGGCAGAAATCACTTGTACTCGCGACCTCGGGGCGTGCCATTATTGATCAGCTTGTCCGGCAGATTGACGCCTTTCTCCCGGGTATCCATGACGTAATCGAACTGAGCCAGCAGCATCCAGAAAGTTTTGACCGTCAGGTTACCGACGTGTTGTTTGACAGGATGAAGAACCACCCATACTTGATGGATCTATTGGTGGTTGATGATCGAGGAAATATCCGTCAGTGGACCGGTAAAGGAGAGCCGCCAAGTGTACTCGATCGTGACTATGTCACTATACACCTCAAGGAACCGGTTGATAGGGAGTACTTCTTAAGTCAGCCCAAACTCTCCAAAGTACACGATGACAAGTGGTTCTTTGCTTTCAGTCGAGCTTATAGGGAGGAGAGCGGTTCAATTAGCCACATTCTCGTGGCTATCGTCGATTTGGCCTACGTGCGCAGTCTGCTGAATAGCCTGGAACTGCATCCAGATGGGACCTATGTTCTGGGCTCCGACAGTGGCTATATCTATGCACGTATTCCCGATCATGAGGCCATGGTTGGCCGTTACGTTAAACAGGTTAAACCTTTTTTGCAGGATGGTCTGCAAACTGAAACCGTTGTGGCAACATCATCACTCGATGGCAAAAAACGGGTAATTAGCTATCAGCGCTCCGACATTAGTGATTTTGTGTTTGTTGGCAGCCTTTCTTTGGATACAGAATTATCCAGGTGGTATCGACACGCATATCAGGTTGTGGGCCTGGTTGCATGTATGCTGGTGGCCGCGGGTTCGTTAACTTATCGACTCATCGCCAGCCACCGCCGTTTGGCTCATCTCAGCTCTCACGACAGTCTTTCGGGCCTTTTCAATCGAAGAGCCTTTAGAACGATGTCGATTCGGGAAATTGACCGAGTCGGCCGTTACCCCGAGCCTCTTTCGGTAATGATGCTGGATCTTGACGACTTTAAGAAACTCAATGATCAACATGGGCACCAAGCAGGGGACAGAGCAATCAGCACCGTCGGCCGTGTGTTTGACAATCACCTGCGGCGGACCGATCTTGCCTGCCGGTATGGAGGGGAGGAGTTTGCAGTGCTCCTGCCCAAGACGGATATGGATGGGGCTGGAGAGCTGGCAGAAAAAATACGGCACGCGCTGGAAACGTCCGGGGAAAGAGAAGTGACATTTACGGCCAGTATCGGTGTTGCCGAGATGCGACGTGACGAAGGGCTCGACTCCCTGCTCTGCCGATCCGATCAGGCGCTCTATCAAGCCAAGGCTAGCGGAAAGAACCGCGTCTGCTTTACGGATGTAGTCGGAACTGTCTAACAATTTACTCACTGAGAAAAATCGCCGTTAATTAAGTTCAGCTACTATCGACTATCCAGTGAGTGTAGTTGGGTGGAAGCTGCCCATGACCAGCATGCAGAATTTACATGACGTGCTGGCTGCCAACATTCCGTACGCTATTTCTAGTAGCTGCTCCCGCGGTTCCCTCTCAGGGCTTATGCCCTACTGATCGACATTAGCAGGCATCTGAGGCTGACTAATATCCAAGTAGGTTTTTACTCCCCAGCCCAGCACGAACAACGGACATATACGAACAGGTTATTAATAGCGCATTACATCCTTCTGTTGGTAGCAGGAAGGTATTGTATGCGGTCTTAAGGAGCGATGCGATCTAAGCGCCAGAGTCCATCAACACAACGATACATAAAACGATCATTGACATGATCCTGTCCAGTTTGCCAGAACTCAAAGCTATCGGGCACAATCCGATACCCACCCCAGAATGGCGGTATGGAGATATCTCCTTCGGCAAAACGGGCCTTGATCTCCTTCAATTTGCTTTCCAACAAGCCACGAGAGCTTACCGGTGATGATTGCTGAGATAGCCAGGTCGCCAATTGCGTACTCTTGGGGCGCAAAGAAAAAAACTTCATGACTTCTCTTTTACTCAGCGGCTCAGCAACCCCACTGATCTGCACTTGTCGCTCAAGCATATGCCATGGAAACAGCACACTGGCATTAGCATTCTGCGCCAACTGTTCAGATTTACGACTCCCTAAGCTGGTATAGAAAACCAGCCCTTTATAGTCCAGCTGACGCAGCATCACCATGCGCTGAAAAGGAACGCCGCGACTATCAACTGTCGCTAGAGTCATAGCATTCGGATAACGAATACCCGCATCTTTAGCCTGTTCAAGCCAAACATTAAATTGAAAAAAGGGATCAGAATCTAGATCTTCTACCCTCATCCCCTTATCAAGAATCAATTGGCGAATTTTTTGTTGATGTAACATATTGCCACCGCTCAGACTCACAGATTGAAACCGCATCAATGACTATAACTAAGAAGCTCCGCCTCTGATCTTCGGGGATCTGTTACTCCTCCTTAAAATACGCATTAAACAACTTCAAGCGCAACTCAAGATCGACAATAAGGCTCTCATCGACTTGTGATACACAGGCACGCAACCCCTCCGTTCGTTCACTTCCCATCGTTCCCAATGCTAACGCGCTGATACCAAAATAGATCAACTTTTCCAGTAGCTCCTCACCACTCATCCCCGGATAGGCAAACGTGAAATAGAAACCATCCGCCAAAGGTACGCTGTCATCCTTATCGTAAACGATGCTAAAGCCGTTGTCGGTAAAGAGCTGTTTCATCCGCTTGGCTCGTGTGCCGTAGACACTCACCTCTTTAACGAAATCGAACCGGCCTTCATTGGCGGCCTTAAACATCGCCGCCAAACCGTACTGAGCAGAGTGGCTGACCCCGGAAGACAACGCGTATAGCGCGCCAAAGATGGTGGCGTAACCGTACTGACGGCTGTGGTACCAGGGCTCTAGATCAGCGAACTCACGTTGAAACAGCTGATCGGAGATAACCAGCGATCCAATCCGCTGACCTGCATAACTGAAGGCCTTGGAGCTGGAAATGAGAAACACATAGTTATCGGTGTATTTGGCGACAGTCGGTTGGTAAGGCGCCTGACCGGGTACGCCGTAGTTCTGGCGAAAATCCATACCGAAATAAGCCAGATCCTCAATGACAATCAGGTCATATTTATTGGCAAGCTCACCAATAATCTGTAACTCCTGGTCGGTAAAACAGATCCAGGAAGGATTATTGGGGTTTGAATAAAGAATGGAACTGTAACCGCCTTCCTGCAGCTGTGCTTCCAGGGCATCATGTAACTTTGCACCGCGATAATTATAGACATCAAAGCTACCGTAATTCTGACCCAAAACCTGCAACTGCTTTTTCTGCACCGGAAATCCCGGGTCAATAAATAACGTTCCACTACGCTCTTTATGGGTACGGTTTGCGACCATAAAGGTTGCCATGGCACCCTGCATAGACCCCACTGTCGCGAGACATCCAGTAGGCTGTACATCCACATCCATAAACAACTTACAGAAGCGCGAAACCTCGTGTTTCAGTGCTGGCAGTCCATCCAGCATCGGATATTTGGCTGCAACCCCCGCTCGCAACGCCTCAATTTCAGCGTTAATTCCCACTGCTGGGGGTTGCAAACCGGGAACACCCATCTCCATGCGGACATAACGCTCACCCGTTGACTGCTCAATCTCGTTTATCAGTTTGACCAACTCACGGATGGAAGCACCCCCAACCGATGCCAACCCAGACGCCTGGATCTTATCCCGGACAGTTTCTGCATCGATTGGACATCGAAGCATTTTATTAGTTTGAATATTCAATGAAATCTCTCCGTATAGCAGGCACTGTAATCTACGAAAATGTGACGCTAGTTGCACAGGAACGAGACCGCACGGGTCTCCCCGCGCGGCCGGATAACAACAAGGATTAAACCCGCTCTAGCACCTAAATCCTTTCCACCACCATGGCAATGCCCTGCCCCACGCCAATACACATGCTGCATAGCGCGTATTGGCCACCGCTACGCTGCAGTTGCCGCACCGCAGTCGTGACCAAACGTGCACCGCTCGCTCCCAACGGGTGACCCAAGGCGATCGCGCCACCTTGTGGATTGATACGTGGATCATCATCGGCCAAGCCCAACTGCCGGGCACAGGCCAGCGCCTGCGACGCAAAGGCCTCATTCAGCTCGATAATATCCATATCATCGATGCTCAATCCGAGTCGTTCAAGCAACTTGGTGGTTGCTGGAACCGGTCCGATCCCCATAATCCGCGGCGGCACACCGGCCACTGCCATGCCCAACACACGGGCCTGAGGCGTAAGTCCGTGGCGGGCCACGCCCTCAGCCGAGGCCAGCAGCAGAGCAGCGGCGCCATCATTAATGCCCGAGGCATTGCCGGCGGTTATGCTGCCCTGATCAAACAGCGGCCGTAGTTGACCCAGTTTATCCAAGGTCGTCGCCCGCAAGTGCTCATCCTGGTCGACGATAACCGGATCACCTTTACGCTGGGGAATGCTCACCGGCACGATCTCTTCGGCCAAGCGACCATCTTCTTGCGCGGCGGCAGCTTTAATCTGGCTCCAGAGGGCGAAACGATCCTGGTCCTCACGACTGATGCCAAACTCTTCGGCGAGGTTTTGCGCCGTCCTGGGCATCACCTCGGTGCCATACTCCGCATCCAGCTTCTTGTTGATAAACCGCCAGCCCATGGTGGTGTCGAACAATTCCTGCGAACGTCCATAGGCGGATTCGGCCTTACCCATCACGAAGGGCGCCCTAGACATACTCTCCACACCACCGGCGATCATCAGATCGGCCTCACCTGCCTTTATCGCTCGGGCCGCATCACCGACCGCATTAAGTCCGGATCCACACAGGCGGTTAACGGTAACCCCCGCCACGTCCTGCGGCAGCCCCGCCAGCAGCACACTCATCCGTGCCACGTTGCGGTTGTCTTCGCCAGACTGATTGGCGCAGCCCAGCAACACGTCATCGACCTGACACCAGTCCACCTGGGGATTACGCGCCATCAACGCCTGCAGCGGGATAGCACCCAGATCATCAGCCCGCACCGGGGCCAGTCCCCCGCCATAACGGCCGATGGGGGTCCGGATCGCATCACAGATAAAAACGTCTTTCATACTCTTCACCTTGACCGGTTACCCGGCGCTGCCATTTCTTCGTTATTCAACAGCCCAGTTGCTGTTTGATTTTACGCAAGCCACCCAGCATCACCTCACTGAGGATATCGATCTCTTTTTCGGTCATCGCCGTGGAGAGGGTAGCCGAGCAGGTGTTAATCATCATGATGCCGTTATCAAACAAGTGGTCCAGCAACACCCCGGTGGCACGGGATTCTGCGTCGGTGACAAAGGCCGCACGGTAGTTCTGAGGTGCTTCTGGCTTCATATGCACCCGAAACATGGAACCGCC
>SDWN01000887.1 GCA_004195305.1 Neptunomonas sp.
TGGTGCTCTTCCTCTTTATTATTATGATGCTCGGTCTGGCACCGCAAGAGACCCCTGAAGGACCGGGATGGAAGCGTTGTGGGCCATTGGTGCTGCTCTCCTCCAGCCTGATGATCTGCACCCTGATGCTGATTTTCCAGGATCCGGCGGCGAGCAAGGAAATTGGCGCGTTCTACCTGGCACCACAAGCTGTTGGCGAAGCGCTCTTCGGCCGCTACGCTCTGGCTGTGGAAGTCATTTCTTTCCAACTTCTTTTTGCAACCATCGGTGCCTACATGCTCGGCAAGCCATTATCAAAAGGGGAAGATCAAGAATGATGATGGCGTCACAAAAAATCCGCCCTACGGCGTTACGGCGTTTTTTCAAGACCTCGACATATCCTATGTATGTCTTCGCCCTTGAAAAAACACCAAGCCTTGTAGAACGAAGTTTTTGCTTAGCCATAACCTGTTTACGAGTGAAGCAATGATGATTCCTTTCGGACATGCTCTGGCTTTTGCTGCGGCGCTCTTTGTGCTCGGCTTAACCTGTGTCTTGTTGAGACGCCAGATCATCATGATCCTGGTAGGCGTTGAGATTATGCTGAATGCGGCATCTCTGGTGTTTGTTGCTGCCTCGGCCTATTGGCAGCAAGTCGATGGTCAGATTTTTGCAATTATGCTCATGGCGATCACCGCTGCAGAGGTTGCAGTGGCTCTGGCCATGGTGGTTTATCTGTGGCGGCGCAAGCGCACCTTGGTCGCCGATGTTTTCAACGGGATGCGTGGATGAACGAGAGCCTGCTCTTCCTCATACCTTTGTTACCGCTCTGCTGTGCGGTGATCAACATGGTCTTCGGCATGCGCCTGCCGCGCCTCTTTGCCGAGGTTCTGGCGGTAACTGGAGTAGCCGGGGCCTTTGTACTGACCGTGCTCTTCTGGGGTTACGCTGAAGGAGAAGGGACCCGCGCGGTTCTCTTTACCTGGCTTAACAGCGGCAGCGTCGATATCAGCTTCGCCCTCAACTTCGATCGCCTCGCGGCGCCGATGACCTTGATGGTGACCGGCGTTGCATCCCTGATCCATCTCTATGCGGTAGGCTACATGCATGAAGAGGAGGATTACGCCCGCTTCTTCAGCCTGCTCAATCTCTTCGTCTTCGCCATGCTGGCGATTGTTCTTGCCGACAATCTGCTAGTGCTTTTCCTCGGCTGGGAAGGCGTGGGGCTTTGCTCGTACGGCCTGATCGGCTTCTGGTATCACAAGCTGGAAAATGCCAAGGCCGGCACCAAGGCTTTCCTGGTCACCCGCGTTGGTGACGTCTTTCTCGCTATTGCCCTGCTCTGGCTCTTCGCTATTACCGGTACTCTGTCGATCAGCGAAATCAATGCCCAGGCGACCTCGATTTCACCGGGTGTTGTCACCGTCGTGAGCCTGCTGCTCCTGCTCGGAGCCTTCAACCAGCTCCCAGTGGTCGGCGAACTGGTCGATGCCCCATTCAAAACCGGCGCTCCACTGGTGCAGCGGGCTGTGCGCGGCAAAGTTTTTATCCAGTTGAATCCTATTCAGCTTGCAGTTTTGCGGCAGTTTAGCGCGGCCCTCGTTGACCTCCTCAATGGTCTGGTTGTAGAGGCGCATCAACGCATTCAGTAGCCACTCATTCTCGAGTAATGATTCCATTCGGTCATCAAATAGCGGCTGTAGCCAATCCCTGGGGTTGATCATCGACGGCGTTGTCGCCACGGCAAACAGGTAGCCCTTGAGTATATTGATTGTCAGGTCAGAGCCCATGCGTTCCAGGGTAGCGCCTAGCTTGCGCACCTCGGCACCGGATAATCTTGTTGCTTGTGAATCCATCGGTTGGTCTCTAATTTTCACGTTATTTTGAGGCAAGTGTTATACGCACACTCTAGCCGTCGGTCCTTAGAGCTGAGGAGGGTGCATCATCATTGTCGGAGTGTTTCTAAATAATACCGTTTTTCTCTTTGCTGGCGGCGTAGATGGTCAACAGCAGTTCGCGATCACTGACGATGCGATATTCGGGCCGTTGGCCGCTGAGTGCCTGGCACTCTTTGAAGATGGTCGGTACGCCTTCGCCCCGCCGTTCGATCAGGCTCTGACGGCCAGACACCAAATCGGCGCTGTAGTAGCGGCTGAGCAGGTTGACGATGGTCTCGTTGCGGGTAACGCTATTTTCACTCAGCCCCTCGATGGTCAGACTATTGGATAAGATCCCCGGTGAGGCGATCTCCAACCGGTCGGCGAACATATGCAGCCGGATGCGGCTGCCGGCCATAGAATAATCCCGGTGTGCTACGGCATTGACGATCGCTTCATAGACGGCGCCCAGGTGGTACTGGGGGATGTCGATACGGCCTGGCATTTTCACCGCCTCAATACGCATGTTCTTGCGAACAAATTCGAAGGCACCTTGAATCTGCGTATCGAGAGGGCCGGTAAAATCCTGATAATCGAGCTGTTCCTCTGCCGTACGCTCGGTACCGCGGTAGGCGACGCATTGGACAAATGCCGACGGGATGTGCTGTGTCGTCTCGCGGGTCAGTAACAGGGCACCGGTTATGGAAAGGCGGTCCTGGCCATCATCTCCTTTGGCCAACAGATGCAGTTTATGCAGCTGCTCACGTTCGGGAGTATCCGGTTTGAGAAAGCGGGCCTTGAGGCTCGGATCGATATCGGCAATCGACGTTGAGGGGATCCCCTCTTCATCGAAGCGGATCATCCGTGACTGACTGCGTTGCTGGAACAACCGGGCCAGCACCTCGGGCCTCATCTCTTGCTTGGTGGAACCAATTCGGTGGTAATAACGTCCGACGCTGTTATGGATCATGATGCTGCGGGGCACTTCGACATAAATGACCGTCTTCAAGTTGCCGTCCCGGTCGGGCAACTCCAGCAGGCGGGTATGAACAGTCACCGCCGGCTCTATTTTATTTTGGCTGATATTAACCAGCCACTCCTCTACCTTTCCCGCCTTCTCCGACGGAACTCCTTCGACATTGCGGGTTCTGTCATCGATACCGATCACCAGCCTGCCGCCATGGGAGTTAGCGAAAGCCGCCAATTCATGAGCCATCTTGTCCTTGTTGGGATCAATCACCGCATCCCCTTTCAATCGCACGGCCTTAAACTCAATGCTGGAGTCTTCGCCGATGCGAACGTGGTAGAGCAGGTCACTGACTAACTTTTCGCGATCCATGGTTAACTCTTTTTAGTGGGCTAGTGTCCAACGGATACTGAACAGGGTTTCCGTTGTGGTATCCAGCTCCAGTTTGGCCTGGATCTCATCGAGCAATCGGTCTTCGAGTTGCTCGATCTCCTTCTTCGACTCGTGGTATTCGGCCATGGCGCTGTCGCGGTCACGTTCCCGGCTTTTGATCTGGCGTTTGGCGGCGAGCTTTTCCTGCAGCGATGAGAGCTGTCGACTGGCACGCTTGAACGCCTTGATCTCACGGTCCAACTCGTCGATGGTCAGCTGTAACGCTTGGCGACGGTCATCGGCCCAGCGTTCGAGCTTGCTGTTCTCCTGCTCAAAGTACTGCTCCAGTTTTTCACTGGTTTCGACCTGTTTTTGTTCCAGTAGGGCATCCAGTACCTCGTTGACAGCAGAGGCATCCAACGCCGCCAGAGGCGATGTATCGGTAGGCATCCGGAGTAACTTGGCCGCATCGTCGGCAGGTAGCACGGTGCCATTATCCGTTCTGGCGGCAACCAACAGGTGTTCCTCGGTGGTGCCGGCATAGCCGAAGGTCAGCTTTTCTACCTGCATCACACCCGATTGCCCCAGGTAGGGTTGCAGCGCGGAAAGCTGCCCCTCCATACGGTCGTAATGAAATATCAGCTCCGCCGAGGCCAACGGTGCACTCTCCGGCTTGCGCCCCTTGGCCTTGCGTACCAGCTCCCAGGCGATCATATGCTCTTTGGATTGCAGCCGGAAGAATTCGGAATCGTGCTGTTGCGCCTGATCCCAGCGCAGATCATAGCGATGGCCCTGGTGGTGAAAGTGGTTACGATCCACGACGATGCCCGGCAGCTCCGCCCGAGCCAGATCTAATAAGACTTGCTCGTAACGATCCAGGTAATCGCGTGAACGGTCCCGGGCTGACTTCAACAATGCGACCACGTCACGATCGAGTGTATTCAATAGGGTTTGCCGAGTCTGCTCCTCCCTGACCGATAACACCTGTTCCAGATCCTGTTGCAGTCGATCGAACTCATATTGGATCTGCTCATCGTCCCTGCACTTCTGGTAGATCTCATAGATCCGTTTTTCGATATCGATGTTGCTTTCGATAGCGCCTAAAATTTCATCCGAGGCCCCGAACACCCCCTCAAATAGCTTGAGCTTGTCATTCAACAGGTTAAAGATGCGTTCGTCCGCCGGATTCTTACGATTGACGAAGTTGACCACCACGACATCATTTTTTTGGCCGTAACGATGCACCCGGCCGATACGCTGCTCAACCTTTTGCGGGTTCCATGGCAGGTCATAGTTGACCAGCAGGGAGCAAAACTGCAGGTTGATGCCTTCGCCACCGGCCTCGGTGGAGATCAGAATATCAGCGCTGTCGCCTTTAAAGCGCTCCACCAGCGCGGCCTTCATATCAGCCGTCTTCGATCCAGTAACGCGTGCGCTACCCGCGTGTGCCTCCAGCCAGCCTTTGTACGTCGCCCTGGAGCCTGGGTCGCTATTGCTACCGTTGAGTAATACCACCCGGTCTTGGAAACCGTTGGTCTCCAACTGCTGTTTTATAAATTGCTGGGTGCGGCAGGATTCGGTAAAAATCACCGCCTTGCGTGCACCTCCCAGATTTTCGGTCATGGCGAAGGCCCGCGACAACACTGCAAGCAAGGCCTCGCTTTTGGCGTTGGTGCGGATCCCCCGCGCTAGCTGCAGGCAGCTCTTTAGTTCCTCAATTTCATCCGTCAGTGTCTTGTCAGCCGGACTGTCGGGAAGGTCATCGAAGCGATCACGCCAATCGTCCGCCTCTTCCAGATCATCTACCGCCTCTTCCCCCAACAGTTGTTTGGCTTCTAGCCGCTGGATCATCCGCTCCAGAGTACCCGAGATGGCGTAGGTGGAAGACGCCAGGATCTTACGCATGCCGATGGTGACCAGGTGCCTGGCCTTGGGATGAATGGAGTGCAGGTGTCCGCGCTGCAGATAATCGGAGATGCGGGTGAACAGCTCCCACTCATCGACCGTTGGCGTGAAGTCCTGAGTCAGTGAATAGCGGTTGGTGAAATTGATCCCGCCCTCTTTCTGCACCTGACGCCGCAGGGTGCGGTGACACAGGGGTTTGATGCGCTGTTTGAGATCTTCCAGCGAATCGCGGTTTTTCTGCCGGTTGACGTACAGGGTTTTGAAGGACTTGTCGTCGCCAAAGAAATGTTCATCCATCATCTTGGCGAGGCCGTAAAGTTCCATCAGGTTGTTCTGCATCGGCGTCGCCGACAACAGTACCTTGGATTCAGCATGCAAGGTCGCGTAGTGGATGTTCTTAGCGGTTTTATTACCATTCTTGCGATACAGGTTGCGCAGCTTATGCGCCTCGTCGAAGACCACGAGATGCCAATCGACGGTCTGCACTTGATCCTTTTGGCGAGAAAGGTATTCGTAAGAGCAGATGACGATTCGCTCTGACAGGTCGCAAGAGAAGTCACCGGAGTGGTCAAATGGATTGTCGTAGCCGCCTTTGCGCAGATCACTGGCGACCTTGCTATCCAGAATGATCGACGGAAGTTCAAATTTGTCAGCTAACTCTTGATTCCATTGCTTGCGCAAAGACGCGGGGACGACAAGAAGAATGGAACGTTTCTTCTCCGCCCATTTCTGAGCCATCACCAATCCGGCTTCGATGGTCTTCCCCAGGCCCACTTCGTCAGCCAGCAGCACCCCTTTGGCCAGGGGAGATTTCAGCGCAAAACAGGCCGCTTCGACCTGATGAGGATTCATGTCTACTCGCGCAGAGGCCATTGTGCGGGAGACTTGATTGTCGGTGCGCCCGGCCAGCGTCAACCAATGGGCGAAATAGAGACTCTGATGTTCGCTAAACACAGCTATCGCGCCTCGCCCGACTGATCATCATTGATCCAACGGTCGATCGAACGCTTACCGAAGCGCCACTGTTTACCGATCTTTTGTCCAGGCAGCTTACCTTCTTGCGCCAATTTATAGAGCGTAGATTTAGGGATCTTGAGGTAACCCGAAAGCTCCTCAATGGTCATGATCTCAATGTTATTACTCTCTGACATCCGTCATTCCCTAAGATGCAAACTATTGGCAGTGTTTACTTGTTTTTAACAGTATCTGTTGATTATGCCTTTATATTGCATTGGTGACGAGTGTTTCGTTAAGCTAACCAAACGACTTCGAGACCATCCGGTGAAGATAGGGTAATTGCCGCTAAGCTGGTCGTGTGTGTTTAGTCAACAAAGGAGCCATTAGGCCTTGAGTTTTGCGTTAAGAATCTCAAGAGGCTCCCGGTTGGTGCCTATAGGCCCTTGAGCAATAACGTCCAAATAGGTGTCGTGAAGAGCATTTTCCTGGCGTTCAACTCATCAGCCCCTGAGTGACAGTGATGGGCCCGAAACCAAGCCGTTCCACGCAACTTCGGCAGATTTTAGGGGTGATGGACAAATAGCGATGGAGCCTATTTGTCCACCAGGTCGGCGTTAATAGTGGCGACGCTGGCCACAGAACATATCAGATCAATGCATACTGCCGAGACCTTTCTGCGGAATCTAACAGGTCATACCCCATCGCCCGGTAAGCCTTGCTTCTACGATAAAACATCCGTTCCAATACGGGGTGTCCTGTGTCGATATAATCATAGATGCGAACCATGGTCTTCCCTTGAACGGTCCGGTGTATCCGTCCAGCATACTGTGCCAGAGTGCCCTTCCAGGATATTGGAAGAGCCAGATAAAGGGTATCCAAACGCGGCAGATCAAAGCCCTCCCCGACGTACTTACCGGTCGCAATCACAACTTTCGCCTTGGAAAGAAGGGCCTTCGAGTCTCTTTTCTGTTTAGCTTTCATCCCGCCGGTCAGCACGGCGGCGGTAACATCTCTTTCTTTCAACAGTTGTGTCAGTATTTCCGCATGGGCTCTACGCTCAGTGAGGATGAGAATATGACGATCGTCCTTAATAGCAGAAAGCACGTCGTTGATTATCCGACGATTCCGTTCAGGATTATCTACCAGCCATCGAAATATATCTGCGATATGAGGTCTTACGTCTGGATTCAGTAACTCCTTTGGAGGCCTGTCATCTAATCTGCAACAAACGACTTGCTGAGAAAAACATTGCTCTTTTGGCGGTGCCGCCTTGTGCCGTAACGGTCCGGCCTGCATGAATATGATCGGCTGGTGGCCATCCTGACGTTGCGGTGTGGCCGTCAAACCCAGGACATACTTTGGTTTGATCTCGCTCAGGAGCATCTGGTAACGCGGCGCGGACAGGTGGTGGCACTCATCCACAATAACCTGACCGTAGCAGAATACTTCCGTTCGTACCGTATTGTCGTTTTTGTTGAGCAGGCTCTGATAAGTAGCAACATCTATATCACCGCTTGGTTTTCTCTTTCCGCCATAAATGACGCCAATTTTAGCTCCGTGAATAAAGCTCTGTAGGCGCTCCTGCCATTGCGTGACGAGTTCCTTGCTATGAACCAAAATCAACGTATTGACCTTGCGCGTATTAATGATTTCGATGGCGACGACTGTTTTACCGAATGCAGTTGGCGCGTGGAGAATACCGGTGTCATTCTGCAGTACCGCTTTGACCGCTCTGCGTTGATCAGCCCGCCTGTCTCTTATACACATCT
>SDWN01000893.1 GCA_004195305.1 Neptunomonas sp.
TGCACATCAAAATGCCGCATACTCAATTGTCGGCCGGCGACTTCGCGAATCAACGCAAAGGCCTCGGCGACCACAGCACGGGACAGTTGCGAGGCTTTTAAACGGTAGCGCAACTCATTGCTGCTCTGACGCAACTGCTGATCTGGCATAGCTTCAAAACGTTCGGCATGGGCGTGGATAGTGGCTAATATCCGTGACAGGACTCGCCAGGAGGAGCGCCAGGCATGGATGGGAGCCAGCAGCTGTACCGCCGCTTTGTCCAGCTTAGCCGGCGCTGTATCTTTGCGTAGCGGATAGACACCGCCTGACTGATACGACCCGACGCAGCTACGCAAAAGAACCACTCAGTGTCTCGGTGATACTATTCTTTATGATCAATATGGTCACGCCCTGTTATCCATTAGCGGTATCAACCCCACCCACTCAAACACCGAATTTACCCAGAAACACCTGTCTTGCCTGTCGAAACCATTGATACCCTAACGGTTCTTCGCCATGGTCAAAACGAACGTAAACACGCGTTCCCGCCGGTGACTGTGCCACTGTCTCGGGCAGTGTCAGCTCGTACTGAAAAACCTTGGAAAAGGTCTGGGTGTGCTTGGGGTCTCGCGGGTCAACATCGATGCTGCCGCCGCCCCCTTTACCCAACACTGAGCTGGGTAGGGTATTGGAGCCTCCTGGCACCTTCCGGGTCATGCGCGCGGGTAAACTCAGGTTGGGCTTATCCGCCAATTGGACATGGATCGCTTGGGTATGGCCTGCCACCAGCTCCGAATCACCTTCAGGTACAACTACCCGTACTGTCATCGAGGTTTGTTCAAACACGTAACCGAGTATCTCGCCTTGAGTGGCATAGCGCCCCGGCAGGTTAGCGGCAAGCGGCACGATCAGTGTTCCTGTGGTCGGACTGATGATAGACAACGCGTCCAGTCGACGGCCAATATCCAATCGGTCGGCTTCTACCGCGCGAATTTCCTCGCGCGTGATTCTGGCGGCTACACGGTCGTGCTGCCATTGCGCCGCCAGTAACGCTTTCAATTCACGATGACGCGCGTTGAGGTTATCTGCACGCGCCCGTAATAGGGGATCGTCACAGCTGATCAAAAGCGCGTCTTTACGGACGAAGCTACCGGTAGGCAGGGTCAACTTATCCAAAAAACAATCTGTTCCTGCCCGGATGGCTGAACGTTCAGGTAACCAAACTACCCCTTCCGCCATCGTCCTGTAGGGGGCTGGAACCACAAATATCAACGTGCACAGCACGCCGATTAACAATGATGATACCCACATTGCGCGTACTCGATAGTTGGTAAGTTTGGGGCTTGAAAAGAGGAATTTGATCAATTTTAACAAGGGCAGTGCCAACATGGTGAAGGTGGCCCAGATCGCAAGCAAAATCCCGAAAATGAAGAATTCTCCGGCCACGAAAAGGATGATCGCTACCGCAATAAACATCCGATACATGAACGATGTAGTTCCGTAAAAGAGAAACCACTTACGTTCGCTGCTGGTGGCGGCCGGTGACTCAACCTCGCGCATGTTAAAAAGATAACGCTGGCACAGGTAGGCTAAGTAGCTCTGCGAGCGCTTGGCCAGATTAGGTATTTCGAGATAGTCCGAAAAGACATAATAGCCATCGAACCGTAACAGCGGGTTACCATTGAAAAACACCGTTGATACGCCACCGATCAACATAACGTTGTACGCAACGGCCCGTACCACGCTGTACTCTGCATTGATCCAGATAAATAACGCGATCGCGGCCAGAAACAGCTCTACCATGATCCCGATCGCACCGACGATCATGCGTCGATTTTTCTGTCGAAATGCAGATGCCGCAGAAGCATCGACATACGGCACCGGCATGAAGACCAGAAACATCAGACCAATGTCGTGCACTTCACCGCCCCAGACTCGGGTCGCAAAGGCATGGCCCAACTCATGAATCGACTTAACAACGGGATAGATCAACCAGATGAGCAGCAGATTCTGCGGTGCCAGCGCCCTATCGGTTATATTGTTCGATAACTCTGACCAGTGCATTCCGGCTAAAATCAGCCCGGCTAACACCACCGCCAACCAAATAAAGAAGCCGGTGATACCAAACAAAGGTCGGACGACAGGCAAACATTTGACCAGAAACCGGTCTGGATCAAACAAACTAAAACGCAACGACAGCGGACTCCACAGTTTTTGCTTTAACTGTGCCTTCTCCTGACGTTGATGCCGCTTAAAAATCTCGGCACTGTCCGGGGGGATTTCGCTTTGCAACACATCAGCAGAGTGCAGCTGTGCCAGTAAGCGGATCATCTGCTCCTGAGTCGGGGAATCGTCTGCAAGCTCGTCAGCGGCCAATTGCCAGATCTGGTCAACGGTACGCTGACCGTTCATAAGGCCGATTACATGGTTCGCGCCTTCGGAGAAACGGTGAAATTTGCCAGACAGGTGGTCCTGAAGAACAAACCAGACCTCATCACGGTAACTATGACGATGTACTTTGGCATGTCCACGCAGGCGGGGTTTCAACTGCGATACCCGATACCATGAGGGACTAAATAGCGACTCAGCCATGAAATGGCGTCCTCATGGCCACCATGACCAGATCCAAAGCCTGAACCAGTCCACCAGATTATGGGTCCAGATCCATATGACGCGTCGCTGTTCAACGTCGATTCGTGCAGCCCCCTGCATGCCCGGTCGTAAGAACTCAGGCCGCTGCAACAGTTTGGCATCGACCCTGAAGGTGTTTTTGCCGTCGGCTGCGGTCGATACCGGGGTAATCGCGTCTACCCAAATTGGTATCACAAGGTTTGATTTTGAGGCCAACACCAGCTGGCCGGGTTGTCCTATTTTAACTTGGCTTATTTCGTTCTCAGAAACTTGCAACGCGACCCGGTAATTGTTCAACGGGGCGACCTCAAACAGGATCTGGCCGCGCTCGACGGGAGCGCCCAACTGGTCATTAAGATCACCGGCTACGACTATACCGTCGAAGGGTGCGACAACTCGAGTCCGGTCGATCTGTTCACCTATGATGGCGAGCTGGGCTTTGGCCTGGTCCAATTGGGCCCGCAATATATTGACTTCACTTCGCTCATGCTGGGCTAAGGCATCGCGTAATTTGCGGTCAACCTGCTCTTTTTGACTCGACCACTTCAGGTATTCAAGCCGTAGGTCGCGATCGTCAATACGGAACAATAGATCGCCCTTGGCTACCTTATCGCCGGCTCGTACCCTCGCTTCAGCGATATAACCGGCGATGGGTGCCACCGCCACCTGCTCGATAAAACCCTCAAGGGTTGCCGAGGCAGGGATACGATACATATCCGTTGCGAGAGTCATGAAGCCGACCAACCCGGCCAACAGCAGTACGATTAATTTACGCCCGACATAGTTAGCACCCAGCAAACGCCCCGTTTGGGTTTTGAAGGATCGATATATTTTATATCCAATCCACCGATCTTCTCGCTGCAGATTCGCCAGTATCGGGCTAATAAAAGCCGCCACTCGCTCGACCGTTATTACTAATTCGGGGGGGAATCCTTCAGGGTTTGAGGTATCTAACGTGATGGCACCGTAGCGCAGGTCTTTATCCATCAACGGTACGGTGTAAATATGTTGCCCTCCGCCGATCAGCGCCAGCTCTGCATGCGCACGATCTATGTGAATTTTGTGCTCATCGGCTTGAGGGTGAATAACCGTGCATTGCTGATCGATGGCCTCATCCATAGCCATGGCAACGGCGCGGGTCAGGTTGCTAAGCTTTCCAAAGCTGGCACTGTGCGATATGGCAACGACCTTGCTATGTTTGCCCTCGCGGGTGCCAAAACTGACTCGATCACAGCCTAACCTGGTGGCAATTTCGGTTACCAGCGCCGTAGCAGCCTCTTGAAAACGTTCGGCTTCCAGGACAATAGCGGCCAGCTCGACCGCCAGCCGTGCATCACCCCCTACCATCGCTCCCGGCGTTGCTGATTGACGCTGTAGGTTGGCTTCTAACCCGCCACAGCCCCACTGTAGTTTGCGAATCACACTGCGCAGTGCCACCTCATCGGTGGCGGCTACGTTGACGGCAACAACACCCTGTAGCTGACCATCGACTTGAATCGGGTAGGCAGCACAACTGCCATCATGGGTTTGATTAACGACCCCTTTTCGGCTTGCTATGGCGAATTCGCATACGCTCGCCAAAGCCTGCGAGGTCACCTTACCAATAGGCCAACTGGCAGCCGGCACGTAGGGGCCAACTTCAGGTGCTCCGAGTACAACAACCCCGGCTATAGACCCCGGCAGCATAGAACACTGCAGGGTTAACCAAGCGGTAGCGAACTCTTCGGTACTCTCAGCCTCATGTAATCGCTGCCACGACGTTTGTTCAAGATAGGCAAGCTCTGTACCTAGCTGTGCCTTCGTGGACTCCTGACTACCCATGGTTGGTTTTACCATTCACGCATATCCATCTCTAATGAAGCTACCCCTTGGTTTACAACAGTCATGCACTACCACCAATTGCGGTTACTGGGCCGGAACGCTTGCATGACCCAGCCGAGGAATCCCGGCAGCGCCGCTTTATCGATATGACTGTCACCAGCGTCCTTCGGCTGCCAATCGATACGAGCCGTTGAGCTATTAATGATAGTGCCTGAATCAGAATTTGATACATAGCCTGATCCGTTGGCGGAATTATTAGCCATGAATCCGGTCGCCTGAGCCGTATTGTTCTGAATGATCCAGCCGTCCATCAGGCCTGCACCCACGAAGTTATCTCTATCTAAGCCCTTGGCCTTCATAGCAGGGTCACTCTCCAGCCCTATCGATGAAGAGGCACTAAACAGCCCTGAGTCCGTATCAAAATACTGCAGGTTGCGATTGTTGGCTTGAGCGGTGATATGCGCTGCGGCAGGAACCGAGAATATATTCATCTCTACGGCCTGACTCGCAACGAACAAGCCGCCAGAGAGCTCGGTTGTCGCTAGCGTTGTAGCCGCTGGCTGTTGCAAACTGTCCGATGGCTGGGTGGAATTGCCTTGATCTTGTAGGATCAGATCAAGGCGTTCACCCGCCTCGAGGGTTGTTGCCATGACACTAAGGTCGCCATGCTCAAGACTCAGCGCGTGCCCCAGTTCGTGCGTCACCACCGATAGCAGATCGATGGACCCCGCTGCTTTATGATCCAGCGCTTGGTTGCCCTCGAATGACCAGCCTAAACCGGCAGCGTCGCTATCGAGATACAAGGTGCCGTTGTCATAATGCCCCAGCACCAATCCGGGTAGGTCACGTATCACCACATTGACCGAATTAAGTTGCTCCAACCCTTGCTCATCGAGTAAACCGGACTGCTGCCATTGATCAATGGCGACCTCCAAGACTGGATCAAGCCGGTACATGTTGAGCGGACTACGCATAGTAACCGGTGTGGCGGTTGTGGAATCAAGCAATAAGTTTCTGGCATCATCAACCGCCAAGTAGGCCGGATCGTTGGTGGCCAGGGTGATGCTGCTGAATGCGCTGGCGTCAGTGTTGGCAAATACGCCAAATTCACCATCGACAGCAACGGCATTGAAGTTATACCCCAAGACTGTCATACCATTCAAAATGACACTGACCGAGGTACCCTTGACCGTTACGCTCAGGTCATAATCGGTCCCCGAACTGATTCCCATCGCCTGTGAGGCATCGATAACCCAACCACCTTTGCCGGTATGGTGGCCGATAACGACAGCACCAGAGCTCGCATCGATTCCTGCAAACTTGAACTCAGTTTCACCGTATTGGTCGAATACCAGCCCAGCCAGACCGGAACTCTGAACGCTAGTATCGAGACGAAGCAGATAGGCAGAATCGATGCGGATATCACTAGTGCTGATCGCATAGCCCGTGGTGGCATCGACTGTCGGTAGGTAGGAGCGATTATTGCCGTTACCGTTGATCGTCCAACTGCCAACCTGGGTGCCGGTAAAGCGGTCAGCCACCTGGTCAGAGAAATCCTCGGACTCTTCCAAGGTCAATTCAGGTGGCAATACCTGAACCGCGACATTATCGATACGGGCGATGGAGTTATTAGCGCCGATGCCGACCATGCCCGCATTAAGCCCATACATGAAGCCATCGGCATCGGTGCGGGGTGTGAATGCGTGGGTGAATACGTCTTTATTATTCACCACCAGGGTTGCGGTCGTACCATTGAGCGCCAGCAACAGGTGGTAGTCCTTGTTGGGCTTGAGTCGCGAATTATCCTGCTCGATCACATGCCAACCACTGGCATCGCGATAGCCCATCTCCAGTTTATCGTTGGAAATATTGATCCCGGCAAATTTAAAGTCGGTTTCCGACTGGTAATCGAACACCAGGTAGGCGTTCGACTTATAGCCCTTGATGGGCTTGCCAGCATTGATAGTGGCGGTGATCTCAAAGTAATTGGGAAGGTATTGATCGACCACAAATACCGCTGCAGCATCGCCTCCCAGGGTTTCTGGTTCAACCTGTAAACGACCACCCAGCGCAGTGAACGTGCCGCTATCGACCAGGAAGTTGTCGGTCTTACCGGTATTAAAGTTAGCCCCTCTCAAGGTGTCACGGCTGCCGCCAGGAATATTGCCCGCTTGTGGGTCATCGGGCGCGCCGGTCTGATCCTTCCAATGCGCATCTTTCTGTAGCACAAGACCCAATTCACCCTCGGGTTCGCCATTGCGAAGTGGATCGCTGCCGGTGTCGTTCACAACCATACCGGTAGAAGGATCGATACGATCACTGGCACGGGTCAAATCAGCGCCATCACTGGCGGATAGGTCGTACATGAACTGCATCAACTGCGGTTGCAGGGTCCGACTGACGGTCGCCGCACCAAAGGGTGCATACGGGACGATATAGCTATTGAACTCGCCGACGTGATCGATCAGACGATCCCCACCCGTGTTGCCAATCAGCACATCGCGGCCTGCACCACCGTGGGCCCGGTCCTCATAGGAGAGCTGCGGACCGTCGGGTACTCGGTTATCATCGATGGTATCACCGGTGGTGGCCAGGTCATCGTCGGCTTGGAGGTAATCGTTGCCGTAACCACCGTACAGGTGGTCTCTATCCGTACCGCCGAACAATGCATCGTTACCCAGGTCACCAAAGATACGATCGACACCGTCGGATTTGATCTGAACCCCTGTCGTTACATCGAAGGCTCCGACGACATCACGACCTTCTTGCGCGTTAAAGTTGAGGAAAAACTCGGTGCCGGTGAAGGCGTAACTGGCACTAGCTTCATCGACATAGATCTTGTTCAGAGGCGAGTACTCGTTGTAATGCGCGAACTCTTCGGCCTTATAGGCTTCAAAACCTAAGACCCGAATGCCGAAGCCCAATTGCTCTTCAACCTTAGAAACGACCAAAGGTCGATCATAGCCAAAGGTCAGCACCAGACCATCGGTACGCGTGGCATCGGGGATGTAACTGCCATCGGGCGCTTCAGGGAACACCACCACCGCGCCTTCAACCATGGCTTCAGCACCGGAAATAGCATCATCACCCGACCCACCGTGGAGGAAGTCATCGTCCCAGCCACCAAAGATGATGTCATCGGCATAAGCGGGATCGAACAGCGCGTCCTGCTGCGGATCGACATTAAACGGTGTCAGGTTGACGGTCTTTCTCAGCTCGCCCTCGATATTGATAATCTCTTCCTGCATACGACCAGGGGTCGCGATATAGGTCTCGATCACCTTCTCGAGGTTGTACAACGATTCCGACAGCGAGGTATCAATTTTACCGTCCCTGTCTCTTATACACATCTT
>SDWN01000896.1 GCA_004195305.1 Neptunomonas sp.
TAGCCAATTCTCATTCAAAGCTCAAACAGTTAGACGCCATTCTGTGAGAAAGCCGCAAGCGGGTCAAAGCTAAAGTGATCAACTGGGGAAATTTTCCTCTAAGGACTGACAATTGAAAAGATGAGGGCCTGATAATTGATCGGTCGCCAGTTCAAGTCTGGCAAGGTCCACCATCTACATAGAATCAATAGGTTATATCTGAGCCACGATGCGACTCGGATCGCATGGTTATAGCCTGATCGAACACCGCAGTAAGCTACCACCAAAATCGTGCCTTCATCCCTTACTCTGTTGAATACCCTACTGACTTACTAATGCCCCCGTTTTTACTCATCAAGTACGGAGTAAGTGGGAAACATCTCTATGTTGTATTCTGCCAGCGTCCGATGGGTACCCAACAGCACCGACACCTCTAATTTTTGATCACCGACGAATTTTGTTATCTCTGACGGTGACTGATAACTCAATCCTATAGCAACCACAGCCAGCGATTTATCCGCACTCAACGCGTTTAGGTTGCCGATGCCTAGCTTGCAGATGCACCAGACAGAAAAATCCAGGGTCAAAAAATGGAAGTGCTATAAGTCACTATCTGATAATATCCTCCGCCCTCTAATGCACTGGATTTACGATCCAGCTAGCGATCAGGAATTACCATGTCACAATTTGTTGTCACTGCGCTCTATAAATTCGTTACTCTCGAAAATTTTGAGCAACTACGTGCACCGCTGCTTGCCGCGATGGAAGCAAATACCATTCGCGGTACCTTGCTGCTCGCCCGAGAGGGGATCAACGGAACGGTTGCCGGCACCCGCGAACAAATCGATACCCTGCTAAGCTGGCTGAAAAGCGACCCTCGCTTGGCCGAACTGGATCACAAGGAGTCCTACGCCACACAACTGCCGTTCAAACGCTGCAAGGTCAAACTAAAAAAAGAGATTGTAACCCTGGGCGTTGAGGGTATCGATCCAGATCGGGTGGTTGGCACCTACGTCAAACCGGCCGATTGGAATGCACTGATCAGCGACCCCAGCGTGTTGGTTATCGATACGCGTAACGACTACGAAGTGGAAATCGGCACCTTTGCCAACGCGATCAACCCCAAGACAGAAACCTTCCGCGAGTTCCCGTCCTTCGTGGCTAAAAATCTAGACAAAAATCTGCACAAAAAAGTCGCTATGTTTTGCACCGGTGGTATTCGGTGTGAAAAATCCACCGCTTATCTCAAAGAGCAGGGGTTTGATGAGGTGTTTCACCTGCAAGGCGGCATCCTAAAATACCTAGAAGAGATGCCCGCAAAGGGTTCCTTGTGGCAAGGTGACTGTTTTGTGTTTGATGATCGAGTGTCAGTTAACCATCAGCTACAGAAAGGTCTATACGATCAGTGTTACGCCTGCCGCAAGCCGATCACAGAGAAAGAAAAAAGCAGCGCCCTGTATGTCAAAGGAGTTAGTTGCCACCATTGCTACGACACAAAATCAGTCATACAAAAAACCCGTTTTTCGGAACGCCAGAAACAGATGGAGCTGGCGTCACAGCGAGGCAGCGCCCATATTGGTGCCGAGGCAACTATTACTTTGAACAATGACAAACAGAAAAAGCACTCGGCTAAAGTGGCACAACGACAACGCCTGCTGTCAATTAGCGAGCCTGGTTAATTATGTCGATCACGGAACAGATTAACGGAGAGTTTTTAGGCAGGATAGAAAGCAAAAAAGCCGCCTTCAATGGCAGCTTCTTTAATTGAGTCCTTCACCGCTACCCACCAAACTCCTTTTGATGGCACATCCAATGTGTCCGTGTAGCTTGGGGGCAATTCTGCACTAGCTGAGGGTCAGTGAATATAGGAATAATTCCTAGATTGCCGCGGTGCGATATATCACTTTTAGCAGGTCGTTGTAGGGCCGCTATGTAGCCCATCGCGGTCACTCAGGGGCTGACTAATGGAACGCCAGTCAGCAGCTCCTTACGACACTTTGCGGACGGTCACCTCTGGTCTGAGTGGGCTACTGGAGAAGCTTCGGAGTTCCTTATAGCGGACGCCACACGGAGCGAGAGGTCAATAACGGCAACATCATCTACGGTTGCTCAGTGGCAATGCTACGGTGGTAGACCTGACCCTAGCGCCCCATTGATTAGAAGACCTATGGCAGCCAGACATAAGCCGATGACTGTATATTTATTAGTTTTACGAGGTTGGCGATTTTCCTCTGATCTCTTCTGTAACTCTACTGCAGAGGGAAAGAGCATTGACTGCCGGTTAGGCGTGAAGAAGCAGGTATCCTTATCGTGCCTGTCTCCTATTTTCCCCTGTGCTTCAATAGAAAAAGCGCTTATTTTTTACAAGGCAATCTCGTTCTTATCGGAATAAGTGACAACGTCGACCTTGTTGCCAGGAAGCACCCGCCCAAACATGTAGTTTGTACCCCCTCTGTCACATAGTAACAGAGGGGGGGGTAGCGATCGCTCCAGACCGATTAAGGTCTCATATCACCTGGAACCACTAAAGGTCTCATATCATTTGGAACCACTATGTTCACGTCAGCTGAAGAACTATTGCCTGATCCATCAGTAGCCGTAACCGATACGGTATAGGTCCTAATATTATTACCACTGGCCCGTTCGGCACGAAGCTGAAGCGTTACAGTATCCTCGCCTAAAATGGGAGCGGTGAAATCCTCTCCAGGCTCGGCATCTGCATCATCGGAGCTGACATCGGCACTCAGTGTAACAAACCCGCTGTTATCAGAGGCATTGACCTGAATGATGATGTCTACCATCTGATTATTCGGTGGCGACAGGATTGACACGTTCGGAACAGGCGCAAGCGTCGGAAAAGAGCTATCTACAATATCGACTTTAACACCGGCAGTAACGGGTGGATTCACGCCGTCATTTACTTCCAGTGTAACAACATGCGTCCCAAGCTCCATGCTTCTGTTTACAGGAAATAAACATGATGGAAGCTGAACAGGAGTCCCGCCAGCAATCGTCTCTACATTACCTGCGCAATACGTTTCGCTTCCCTCATACCAACTGTAGGTCAGCGTGTCTCCTTCGTTGTCAGAGACCTCTCCCCCGAGAGTGATAACCGTCAGTATTTCATAAGTTCCTCCGCCAGTTGGTGCCACACTGGGGGCAAGCTGGCACGGTTCTGCACGAAAGATCTCAGTGGAAGAATGATCCTGCTTGCTGGGCCACGCAACATGTCCGCTATTGTTAATTTGAGGCATGTAACCACCGCCTAATTCCCCACCGGTTAGCTGAGTAGTTGTACCTAGCTGGCTATCATAGAAGAAGATTTCTTCTTTAAAGGAAAGTTCCCTCCATACAACATCTCCAAGATCATTAATATTGACATAGGCTGCAAAGAAAGCATTACTAGCATTATTGGTCAACTGGGTAATTTCTGATGTTGAACTTTTGTATAAAAAAACCTCACGAGCACCCTCAGCCCATACAATGTCTCCCGAACTGTTCACCTTTGGACGCTCGGCCCCGCCAGCGTTGCTTATCTGGGTTGTAATCAAGGTATTCTTGTCATAACTATATAGGTTTCCATCATCCCCGGCCCACACGACAAGTCCAGAATCATTGGTGCGCGGGTGCTGGTCGTTCCCGCTATTGTTGGTAAGCTGAGTCGCAGATGATGTCGCTGAATTATAGAAGAAAATCTCGTAGTCAACCCCGTCATGCGCCCTCCAGACCAGGTCAGACGAGGCATTGATCTGTACTTCATAGCCACTGTGAGCAATCTTGCTGGTAGTCGACGTACTGCCGTCATAAAGATAGACGCCTCCGGGTCCTGTCCACGCGATATCACCGCTATCGTTAATTTGTGGATGGAAATCGTGATAATTGGTGTCGCTAATCAGTGTTGTAACAGAAGTCGCCATATCATAGAGGTATATTTCGTAATCGATACCGTCATGACCCCACCACACGACCTGGCCATTGTTGTTAATCTTAGGGTCACTTTCACGGCGGCCTGGAGTATTCGTGAGATTAATGACCGAACCGTCAGCATGGACATACAGATAAATATCTCCATCTGAATTTTCATATTTCTGCCAGACGATATCCCCGCTTTCATTCTGATCTACGAAATTACTAGACGCATAGTCAGCCGAGTCAGTCAACTGCGTCGAACACATATTGGCAAATGCGGAACTGGTCGTAATTGTCAAAGCCGAAGCTAAAGATACTGCCATCCATTTCTGCTTCATTTCTGCCTCCCATGAAAAAAATATTATCAACAAAATAGTAGAGTAGGTATAAACCTACCTGCCCCCTCTACCTTCCATGAAAGGAGGGTCACGGTATGTATCGACGCAGCAAGAAATATCAGGAGCAAGTTGCCCGTTTGGCAAACGCGAAAGCCGCTAAAGAACTCAAGCGGCTGGAAAATGCTATCCCTGCTGATCGTACCGACCTCCCTGCTCTCAGACGGGTAATCGAAATCACCGATTACGATTCAGGATCACCTGTTACCCACCGCATTGAATTATACCGTATTGATCGCATTTATTGCTATAACGTCAATATCGATCGGAAGCCCTGGAAACAGCGCATTGGCTGGAGCCGTATCTTGGAAGGGTTAAGAAAGGCTCTTCCTAGAATGAGGCAATTCGATGACGTATAAGTCGCTACATTAGCCGTGGATAATGGTCCGCTTTTGGGGCGACTACTGACGCACGTAAACGCCAAGAAACATCAATCTGAGCGACCGCTTTAATGCAATCGACCGACGCTCAACCTCCCCGCCAGAACCCACCCTCAACACACCAACCCATACCCCGATCACTCAGCCATAGGCCATGACCAACCTGCTGCGAGGTGGCCAGCCTGGTAGTCAGTTGAGCATGAGTCGATGCATGTTGATCACTCTCCAATCTGTCCAACACAATTCTATCGATTACAGGTGCCCATTATTGGTGAACATGAATAATGTCTAAGGTACCTCTCTAATGAAGGGACAAACCCAAACAGGTCGTAGAACATCCGCTTTTGCATGAATATAATTCACGTTAAAAAAAACCGTCCTCCTTAACTCCTCCATGATGCTCTCAATAACTGAGGAAAAACAGGTACCTAATATGGAAGTAACGATCCGAACATAAATTAAAAGGTATTGCCCATGAACAACCCACTACGCATCATCAAGAAAGACCAATGCAGTAAAATCTCATCACCCGATGAGCCTACCCTCACCTACCACGTCGGCTATGACGACAACAGAAAATCCCACCACCTACGCATTACTCACAACAGCACCGGCGGATTCTTCAGCAATGAATGGATCAGCCTGGATAGCATCCTTGTAGCCATAGAGGGGTGCGAACCTGGCAAACCCTTCAAGGCTCTCGTCTTGAATAACCTCGATCAGTCTAAGAGCGCTAATAATCACGGTTTCCTATCCGCAGCACTCAGGGCAGAGAAGATCCTACTGCCTGGCGAAAAGCAGAAACTTGTCCACTCAAAAGGAGACTCAAAGTGGCACGGTGCCATGCAGCTTCGTCCAGGCGTCGAACTGGCTCAAAAAAACGTGTCCCGATAGCTCGTCGAGGAAATGGCTTCGCTTAAGTTGGTCCATAACCGGGCCCTTAACCTCTGACAGGTGCAATCTGACCCCGCTATCTGACAGACGCCGATTGATCGTTTCCAGGCTCTCGAGTGCGGAAGCATCAATCAGGTTAACTGCCGGGCACATTAACACCACGTGCCGTGCTTGTTGATTCAGCATTACCAGATCATAGACCCGGTCCTCCAGATAGCGGGCGTTAGCAAAATACAGACTTTCATCGACACGTAGGGTGATGATGCCAACATCGGTTTCTACATCATGGCGATCTACATTTCTGAAATGCTCCGTACCCGGCACTCGGCCAACCAGCGCACTGTGTGGCCTGCTGGTACGGTACAGATGCAGCATGATCGATAGGATCACTCCCGCGGTAATACCCAGTTCAACTCCAACCAGCAGCGTCAGCACGATAGTGACAAACATCGCCGCAAAATCACTCTTGGAGTAATTCCAGGTCCGCCTGATAACACCAAGATTGACCAGTGACAGCACTGCCACAATGATAGTCGCCGCCAGTGTCGCCTGCGGAAGAAAGAAGATTAACGGGGTTATAAACAGGGCAGCGAGGGCGATACCCACCGCAGTGAAAGCGCCCGCCGCTGGTGTCTCAGCGCCTGCTTCAAAGTTAACCACGGAGCGCGAGAAACCTCCGGTGACGGGAAACCCACCTGAAAGAGATGCAGCAATGTTGGCTGTGCCGAGTCCGATCAACTCCTGATTCGGTGTGATCCGTTGACGGCGTTTGGCAGCCAACGTCTGGGCAACCGAAACCGATTCCACAAAACCGACGATGCTGATAAGCAGAGCGGATGTCAGGAGTTGTTTCCACAGATCGAGATCCCAGACGGGCAGGCTCAGGCTAGGCAAGCCTGTAGGCACCTCCCCAACAACCTTGACTCCGATCAGGACCAAGTCAAAACCCCAGGTTATCAGGATAGTGATCATGACGGCCAGTATAGGGCCTGTTTTGGCAACGATTCCCGCTAGGTGAGGACTCATGCCGAAACGTTGAAGCATTGGCTTGAGATTGTTTTTTACCCAGAACAGGAACGCCATGGTTGTCACTCCCAAGGCCAACGTAATGAGGTTTGTTGTCTCCCTTTGCTGCCAAAGTGAGTGAGTTATATCGACTAAATAATTTCCGTGGACCTCAACACCGAGAATATGTTTCAGTTGGTTAGCTGCAATAAGGATCCCAGAAGCCGTAATAAATCCCGAGATGACAGGATGGCTAAGAAAGTTAGCGCACAGACCCAGGCGAAAAACCCCCATCAATAACAGCATCACCCCGGATAGAAAAGCCAAAGTGATGGCAGCGGCAAGGTACTCGGCGCTAGTTTGTAAGCCAAGGTTACCTAAGGCTGCGGCAGTCATTAGGGATACCACGGCGACCGGGCCCACCGCCAGGGTGCGACTGGTACCGAAGAGCGCATAAGCCACTAGCGGCAGTATACTGGCATACAGCCCCACTTCTGCGGGCAGTCCTGCTAACAGCGCATAGGCGAGAGACTGTGGAATCAACATGACCGTAACAATAACTGCAGCTACGAGATCGTTTGTCAGAGTGTTGCGGTTATAGGCCCCAGTCCAGTCTAAAAAGGGAAGGCATTGCTTGAACATGGGTAAGGCTCCCTATTTCTTGCTGTTCACCAATGCTCAAGTGGCGGGCAAGGCCGATTATTGCAGCAAGCAATTGCTAATAACTTATGTGCATAAGCTTATTCTATTTTATTATAACCGTGAACTGAACGAATATCCATCCACACGAGCCACCATTTGCCAATAATGAGAGACGATAAAGCCTCTTCTCGACCTTTAAAGTGCAGAGCGAAATCGAATCCGGTGATGTGTCGCAGGCATCACCCTGACAAGCCCTTCAAAGCCCTCGTCTTGAAGAACCTCTATCAATCTAAGAGCGCAAATAACCACGGTTTCTTATCGTCCGTACTCAGAGCAGAGAAGATCCTGCTGCCTGACGAAAAGCAGAAACTTGCCCATACCAAAGGAGACCCGAAGCCCTTCACCACTGCAATGCAAAAGCTGATTAAAGAGCAGGTCAGTCTGGAGGATGAGGTGGCTATTGCTGACGAAGCGAAGGAGGCTAAACGTCAGGAATTAATTGCAAACATGAAAAAGGTAGCCAAAGAAACTTCCGCAAAGTAAGCAGCCCTCCCCTACTTCACATCACCCAAAAAGGACCCTTAGCGAAATGCAATATCCGACGGGTATCGCAGTGCTTTGCCGTGCCCG
>SDWN01000177.1 GCA_004195305.1 Neptunomonas sp.
CTCCTATCACAGTGAAATCCAACCGGTTCGGCGCGCCGACATTGCCATAAATCACCTTGCCTTGATCCAAGCCGATACCAAAATTAAGCAGCGGTTGTTTGAGCACTTGCCGTTCACGGTTAAGGCTCTGCACCGCAGCTAACGCCTCTTCAGCGGCCTTCACCGCCTGATGGCAGGCTGCTTCCGGCGTCGGGTGAGCCGCACAGGGGAAGAGGACCAGCATCGCATCACCGATAAAGCGGAGAACCTCTCCACCGTTACGGGTTACCGCCGCGGCAACGGTTTCGAAGTAACAGTTCAGCAGGCGCAGGAGTTCGTCGTTCGATAGCTGCGAAGAGAGTACTGTAAAATCACGCAGGTCACTGAACCAGATCACCGCATCGATCTGCTCGTTATCTCCCCGCTGGATATAGCCTTTGAGGACCTTTTTTCCGCTCCGAGGACCGATATAGGTATCCAGCAGTGAGCGGGCCAACAAGCGTAGCGCGATCGCTTCAAGCACCGGAGCAAAAAAAGCCACCAGCAGTTTAAACTTGGCTACATCGCCGTCACTGAAACCCTGCTTTCGATCGGTCCCCACCAGAAAGGCGTTTACATTACCGTCATTGAAAGCCATCGGAAGGCCCAGGTAATCCACCACCCCTTCACTCGCCGCCCCTTGCAGAGAGCTATGTAACTGGCTCAAGTCCTCTCCATCCAGCCGGAAACGTACCGGCTCACACCGCACCTGAATGGTCTCGATAGGGCTGCCGATATAGGTGGGTGTATCCATGACAGCATGAAGAGCGCTGTACTCCTCAACGACCGGCCGATCCCGCCACCAAGTGAATTTCCGCCCCGCCACTTCTGGATGCAAAGTGTTGAAGCTGCAACGTAGTCGATAGATGGGCGCACCGGCTGTCTGCAAGCGCCTGCAGAGTGCCTCGATCAGCTTCGCAGGATTACGGATCAGCCGCCCTTCGTTGGCCAACCAGAGGATCAACGGCTGTAACGGCCAGCCGCTCTTATCCTCCCACGCTGCGGAGACCACCGAGTCATCTGAATTATTTACCCTGTCCATTACCACCTACCCAACACCTGCTTTACCGGTTCCTATTCTGCTCCCTAAACTGAGAGGCGTCTCTATAGTCTATGTCAGCTTTTAGCGATGCCCCTTCATCCCGTTACTGCTTGTTAGGCCAGCGAAGGGCGCATCACATGACGTCAGCTGATACAGCGTTGACTACCGACTCTAGGGCGCTATATGCCTCCCTCACACACCTCCAGATTGAATTTAGTTCATGCGGAGAGGCCCATGGCGAGTTGATCATCTACCTAACATACCTACAGGCTGATGGCCGCTAAGTCGCAACACTTGTCATAAACGGTCATTGTTCAAATGTCCGCTTTGGGCGCATAAGAGGAAGTCGGCTGAACTCGCAGCAACCATCCACTATTGAGCTGTAGATAACCCACACCAAACTCCAGATTGAATTTGGTTCATGCGGAGAGGGCTAAGGCGAGCTGATCATCGACCTAACATACCTACAGGCTGATGGCCGGTTAGTCGCAGGTCCCGCCGTTAGCAGAACCTTAGAGGAGTAAAATCAGCGTCCGCTTCCGTGTTTCTGATGAGCTGGGAAAGTTGGCAGTATTAGCAGACCCCAGTGACCGCAATGGGCCGACTACTGGCGTTGGCGAGCACTCGAATCGACAGACTTCGAGTGACGGCTACGGGACTCGCGGGCATGTGAATCCGCCGATCTGAGTATGCTGCGCTATTGCGTAGCCTGAGACTCTAATGCTGAGTATGAGTCTTCCTGATTACCCATGATCTTCAGCCATCAAAGCGCCAAGTCATGGGCATACGAGCTTGCGGGAATAGATCGGCTGCATCATCGCTGAGCTTTGTGGGTTATCAGGAATGGCTACGTACTCATTAGCGGTAGTGGCTTAATAAATCACAGATGCGCCAGACAGACCCACAGCTATTCCCGCTGCGGTAGGCGATATTCTTATCGATTATTCAGCGATGTACTCTTTAGCCACCTGTACCGCAAGTTCGGCCACCGGCTCCAGCAGCGCGCTGGAGGATTGCATAGAGTATGACGCGGTGAAATCCAGTTCACTGGGCACCCAGGTAGCCTGAACCTCCTTGAGGCTCCCCGCAGCCAACTCCTTAGCGATCATGACCCGGGGCAGCGTGGAGATACCGACGCCATCCAGGGTGAGTCGATGGCAGGCGGATAGCGAGCTGGAGGTAAAAAAGCGCGGCGGCAGATCACCCTCTCTAAATTTCTGACTGATTTCTGCAAACGGTTTGGTGTTGCGGGCGTAGGTAATAATCGGCCAGTGAGCCAGATCCTCGGGGGTCAGCGGCCGCTCCGGTAATGCCAGCGCAGGGCTGGCGACCCAGATCAGAGGAAAGGTGCACAACTCAAGATTGGCAATAGCGGGGGCTGAGATGGGCCCCATCAGGAAAGCGATATCCAGCGACCGGTCCAGCAAGCCCCCCCGCAGACTGCTGGTCGTGTCTACGGTTAACTCCACATCCAGATTAGGCATGGCGGTATGCAGTCGGCTGAACAGCTCAGGCAGCCAGGTATGGACGATGGATTCGGATACGCCCAAGCGCAGAATGCCGGAGAGCGAGCAGGAGGTATCGGCCCGTTTTCGGAGTTGCTCGGACATAAAAATCACTTTTTCTGCATAGGGCAGCAACTCCTGCCCTTTAGCCGTGAGCGTAACCGGGCCACCCTCGCGCTCAAACAGCTTCACCCCCAACTCCGCCTCAAGGGCGGCGATGCGTGAAGAGATCGCTGGCTGGGTGGTAAATTGGCGCTCGGCGGTCTTTCTGAAGCTGCCCAGGGTGGCGACCCAGACAAAGGTTTCCAAGCGTTTTAAATTCATCGTTGGCCGTTCCTTAAAGGATCAAAAATAACTACAGGATAATTTATCCTATTAACCTAGTGGGGCCTCGACCCATGATGACACATCCTTGTGTCTTCTATTAACCCGCCGGGTTAATTGCTATACCAAAAAAACCTCCGGCAGGCTTCGCCCAGCGACATAGTAACCTACTCACAACCCCTTAAGCGTGCCGGAAAAATCGCTGCTCGACATAGAGCGGCACCGACCCGATCGGGTAAAATCCGCAAAACCCAAACCAACTCAGCTGACGCCATCGCCCCAACCCGCTATGATTGGCAACAATTTTTGTCTCTAGCTGATTATTCAAGGACTCTCCGATGTCTCAGTTCGATAATGTCTCGATCGTCAAACAGGCTAATATCTATTTTGACGGCAAGGTTACCAGCCGCGCCGTTATCTTTGCAGACGGCAGCCGCAAAACACTGGGAATCATGATGCCCGGTGACTACGAGTTCGGTACCGAGCAGGCGGAACTGATGGAGATCCTGGCCGGCGATCTGGAAGTACGCCTGCCGGGTCAAAGCGAGTGGCAGCATATCGTCGCCGGCCAGGCCTTTGAGGTCCCAGCCAACGCAACTTTTAGCCTGCGGATCAAACAGATCACCGACTACTGCTGCTCCTACCTGTAATTTCGCCTTACTAACGAGGCTTCGCCATGAGTTCTCTAAAAGATCAACTACTGAATGCCGGACTGGTGAACAAGAAACAGGTTCAGCAGGCAAAAAAACAGAAGCACCAGCAGAAGCAGAGCGGCCAGGTCACTGCAGACCAGGAGGCGCGCGCCCATGCCGAGCAGGTCAAGGCTGAAAAGATCTCCCGCGACCGAGAGCTCAATAAACAGCGCCAGGCGGCGGCTGAGGAGAAAGCGATCATCGCCCAGATCCGCCAACTGATAGATACCAACCAGGTTAGCGGCGACAACGGTGAGGTGGCCTACAACTTTACCGATGGCACCAAGATCAAACGTCTGTATCTGACCGAGCTGCTGATCAACCAACTCAGCACCGGTCTGCTGGCGATCGTGAAACAGGATGAGAGCTACAAGTTGGTACCCAGCAAGGTGGCGGCGCGCATCGCCCAGCGCGATCCCGGCATGATCCTGGTACTGCATACCCAGGTGGAGGAGAGCGACGCAGACGACCCCTATGCCGACTTCCAGATTCCTGATGATCTGATGTGGTAATGACTATAAACAAGCAGCGTACATCATCATGTATCTGACCCTGACCGACTTGGTCGGGTTTTTATTCCTGGGGATCGTCGCCTACCTCTGGTGGCACGGGCGAGGACTCAAGGACAGTGCCTTAGTGGTGGTAAAACGCTACTGCGATCAACAGCAGTTGCAACTACTGGATGAAGGGTTGGTGCTGAGTCGGGTGCGGATTGCCCGAAGTACTGCGGGCTTATTCTGTCTCAGACGCCGTTACCGGTTCGAGTTTTCCTCCACCGGCGACGAACGTTATTGCGGCACGATCGATGTGCTGGGGAAGCAGATCCAATCGATCAAACTGGATCCGCACCGGATGCCGCTCTAGCTGCTGCCGGGAAACCGGCAGCGCGCATCCCTGATACTCTAATCAGTGATTGCAGCCGGCACCATGAACATGGCCATGAGCCAGTTCATCTTCATTCGGCTCGCGCACCTGCATCACCTCAACTTTAAAATTCAGGGCCTGCCCGGCTAACGGATGGTTACCGTCAACCGTGACATTCTCGGCATCAATCGCAGTTACGATGACGGACACCGGATCTCCGGCGGTGCTGGCCTCGAAACGCATCCCTACATCAATATCATCAACCCCATCAAAGGCATCACGCGGTACCGTCTGAATCATCTCTGCAACCACAGGACCGTAAGCGTCTGCGGCCTCAACACTAACCTCCAGAGCATCTCCCTGCTGCTTACCCAACAACTCCTTCTCCAGGCCGGGGATCAAATTTCCATGTCCGTGCAGGTAAGAAAGCGGCTCGGCACCGTCGGAGCTATCCAACACCTCGCCTTCGGCGTTGGTGAGGGTGTAGTGGATCAGCGCTACTTTATTATCAGAGATTTGCATATCCCGGTCCCATATCAGTAAATGAGCCGACAGGGTAACGACTTTGGTCGTCGCTGAAAAGTAAACATGCCGGTCTTTGCACCCTGCCCTTTCACCGCCCCCGGCCCTTACACCGTGCCCGACCCTTGCACCGCGCCCTCTCAGCGCTATATGATGCGGCTCACCTGAGGATTTGTTGTATGCCTGCTCCATCCCACACTGCCACATCGATGTCTGCAAAACGTCTGCGCATCTTTAAGCAATTAAACCTGATCCCTTATCTGCAGCAACGGAAGATATTATCCTTCGGCACTCTGCCCCTAAATGGCGAGTGCTACCACCACAGTGATGAAGCGCCCTGGATTGTGTTTATTCCCGGCATCGGCACCTACAGCGAGCTGTATTGCGAGATGCTGTGCAAGCTATCACAACAAGGCTTCAACACGCTGAGCATCGACCTCCCCGGTCATGGCTATTCCGGGGGTCCGCGGGGGGCATATCAACTCGATACTCTGGTCACTCAGTTTGGCGAGGTGTTCGATTACATTGAGCAGAACTATTCGGGCGCGATCACTCTGTTCGGTTGCTCGATCGGCTCCCGGATCTCTTTGGAGCTGGCCGAACATGACGCCCGCATCAAAGCCCTGATGTGCCACACTCTGCTGCTTAACGAGGTGCCGCCGGATATGTTTCATGATATGGGCTGGCAAGCATTGTCGATGAGCCGCTGGATGATGCCGGGGATGACTGTCGATTTCCGCACCTTTATCGATATCGATAATATCCTCGAGCACAACCCGATGGGCGAGTTTGCCCGTCACGACACCCGCATTGTCTGGAACTATCCGATCGCCACCCTCGACAGCCTGTATAGCGCGCCGAGCCAGATCCTTGAAAAACCCCTCGGCATACCGGCGGCCATCATTGTCGGTGAGCGCGATGATGTACTGCCTCCGGCATATATCCGCAGGCTGATCGAGCAGAGCGCCCAGCCGTTTGATCTGTTCGAGGTCAGTAACGCGGCGCATATGCTGCCATTTGACCAGGTTGACATCACCGTCGAGACCGTCTCGCGCTGGCTCAAAGAGGCGCTAAAGCAGGGTTAACAGGCCACTGTTCGCACCCTGCCCGGTGCGCTATGCTTAGCTGCAGCGTTGCTATAAACAGTAACGGCCCGTCTCTATAAAGGATTGAGATATGTACCGAGCGCTAAGTTTGGCATTTGCGGTAATCGGGGTCAGTGCCTGCGGCCCCAACCTTGAAGCGGAATACCGAGCCACGCAAAAGGAGTTGCAACAGGTCAAACAACAACTCGCCGAAGCGCAAAATAAACTCAACGCCGCCGACCACGAAACCCGCAACAAGATTTTCACCCTCGCGCGGCGTGCCAACACCCATCTGCTCGCAGAGTCCCTGGACAGCAATCTGATCGGGGCCATTCAGCAGGAGATGGCCCTGCTGGTGGATAGTTATGCGCAGCTAAATAGCAACCAGGACATCACGTCCCTGACCGCCCGGTTTTATGCCGATAAGCTAACGCTGATACGAGACCTGAACCGGGGCCAGAGCAACTCTTACGACCGCCAATACACGGCCTGCCTGGCGGATCTCGACAGCCAGGGAAAAAAGAACCAGCTCAGTACCATGCTATGCGAAGTTCAGGCCGATGCCGCCGCTCGTAAACCGCGTCAGCAATACCTCGCCAGCCTCGCCGCAACCCTTCAGGTTGGAAAAAAACTGGCGGACGACCGACGCGCCGATATCACCCTCGACTCACCCCAACTCGACACTCTGTTTAACACCGAGCTTAATAATCATCTAAAACAGGCTTCTCATTAAATGGCAGTGACGCATACCCGCATCGGTGCTAATTAAGCTATTAACCTGGCAGGGTATTACCGAGAAACCGCGTCTGTCATTGATGCGACTAAGAACAGGACTGTGGCAGGAGAACAAAGACTAAGCACCCTTGGGTGCTCAATCCAAGCACACGCCTGCGCATTTGATCGTCTTAAAAAAACAAAACCCCTCAGCGATCGAGTCGGTGAGGGGTTAGGTCGATCTAGCTGGAAATTATGCAGCTTTTACCGCAGCAACTTTTTTCACAGCCGCATCAACTTCCGCAGCCGTTGTCTTAGCAGACTCTTCGATAACGGCAGAGAACGCGTCTTTCGCTTCGGTGAAAGCCGCAATGCTTTTCTCAGTGGTGTCAGTCATCTTAGCTTCCAGCGCTTTGAAGAACCTAACCTGAAGCTCCAGAGCCGCCTTAGGATCTTTGCACTGAGCCAGCGCCTGGAACTGTTCCATGCTCGCGCTTACAACGTCTGACATGCTGTCTTTCTGAACACCAGCCAACTTTTCCAGGACCTTTTTGTTGGTCTCAATCAGATCCATTATCGGTTTCATGCGCGTGTTCATATCTGCGAATAGGTTATCGTACATGGTCATTCCTCAAAGTGTGATTAGGGCTTATTCAGGGCTACACTACAAGGGATGCCCAATCTGGTGGCGCTTTGTGCACCGCACAAGATACCGAATAAACTTTAGCAGGCAATCTTGCGCTGTCAACTCACGCTTTCGCATCGCAACAACTATTTTCAGACAAAAAAAATCCCCCGAAGCCTCGCGGTTTCGGGGGATTTAGAATTCAGCGCTTAGGCTTATTTACCGGTCGCTTTCTTCACTGCGCCTTCGATCTCGGCCGCTGCTTTTTTGGTTGCTTCTTCAACAGAAGAAACATAAGCGTCTTTCGCTTCGCTGATTGCAGCAATGCTCTTCTCTGCAGTAACCGTCATCTTAGCCTCTAAGGCTTTGTAGAAGTTAACTTGCAGCTCTAAAGCCGCTTTAGGGTCTTTACAC
>SDWN01000721.1 GCA_004195305.1 Neptunomonas sp.
CCTGTGCTGATTTTTGGTGGCTGCTACAGCAACCTCCAGGCAACCCAGGCGTTGCAGCAGCAAGCCGAGCGCTTAGGTATCCCACCGCAGCAGGTGATCTGTAACGGCGATCTGGTGGCCTATTGTGGTGACCCGCAGGCGACGGTTGATCTTATTCGTGCTTGGGGCATACCGGTCGTGCAGGGTAACTGCGAGCAGTCATTGGCCAAGGATGCCGATGATTGCGGTTGCGGCTTTGATGCTGGCAGCGCCTGTAATCTGTTGTCGGTGGCTTGGTATCGCTATGCCCGTCAACAGATCGATCGGCAAAGCCGGAGTTGGATGGCGGAGCTGCCTAAGGCGCTCAGTTTTCAATTAGCAGGACGTAAGCTGTTGCTGACCCATGGTGGCGTGTCGTTAAACAACCGGTTTATCTTTGGTTCCAGTCCTGGCTCGGTTTTCGATCAGGAGCTGGCACAGACCGATGCCGACGTGGTGATCGGTGGTCACTGTGGTTTGCCCTTTGGGCGACGGCAGGGCGATCGCTATTGGCTCAATAGTGGTGTAGTCGGCATGCCTGCCAATGATGCCACTCCGGATGGCTGGTATCTGCTTCTAGAACCAGTCGAGGGGGGGATAGAGTGCCGCTGGCAGCGCTTGAATTACGATTATGATTCGGCCTCTAGGCAGATGCACCGTGCAGGCTTGCCTGAAGAGTACACCAATGCGTTGCAGACAGGACTGTGGCCGAGCATGGATGTGTTGCCCGAACGGGAGCGTTGCCAACAAGGGCATCGGCTGGCGATTCCTGCGTTGACTCTCTGAGCTAGAGCGCGCTGTCTGATCGCCAGCAAAGCGGTTACAATTCAGGACTCATCACTAAAGAAACTCGATTATGACCAGTCAGGAACACCCGTTTGCGCCCTTTGTGCGTATTCTAGGCAAGGGTAAAAAAGGCTCGCGGTCGTTGACCTGTGACGAAGCCGAACAGGCGATGGCGATGATATTGGACCGCCAGGTTGAACCTGAGCAGCTTGGCGCCTTTCTGATGTTGTTGCGGGTGAAGGAGGAGAGCCCAGAGGAGTTGAGCGGTTTTATTACCGCCGTACGTGCGCGGATGTCGGCTCCGGTAACGCTCCAGGCCGATCTGGATTGGTCGACCTATGCTGGCAAGAAGCGCCAGTTGCCCTGGTTTTTTCTGGCCGCCTTGGTGCTGGCAGAACAGGGGGTGCGTGTCTGCATGCACGGTGCCCGGGGGCACACTCCAGGGCGCTTGTATATTGAGGACTTGCTCGGAAACTTTGGCCTTAAAGGATCTAAAAACTGGCTCGATGCGGCGCTGGATCTGGATGAGACCGGGCTCTGCTATCTGCCCTTGGTGCTGATCAATGCCGAGTTGGCGCGTATTATTAACCTGCGCCGGGTACTCGGGTTGCGCTCACCGGTGCACACTCTGAGTCGGTTGTTGAATCCGCTTAATGCCCGGTTTCGAATCGATGGCGTATTTCATCCGGCGTATGGTCCGATGCATCAGCAAACGGCTCTGTTATTAGGTCAGGATAACAGCGTTACGATTCGCGGCGACGGGGGCGAAGCCGAGATCCGGCCCGATGCCGATTGTTCGTTGCAGTGGGTCAGGGCGGGTAAGTATTTCAATCAGGATTGGCCCCGAGTGCAGAGCCAGCGCCATATCCGCCCTGATCATCTGGACTCGAGAGACTTGCTGCGGGTCTGGAGAGGGCAGTTGCAGCAGCCCTATGGTGAGGCGGCGGTGTGTGAAACCCTGGCAGTTTGCTTGTGTTTGCTGCAGCGAGCTGAGTCGATGGATAATGCCCGAGAGTTGGCGCAAGTATTGTGGCAGCAGCGGGATAAAACCCGTTTTTGATGTGGCGAGCTTGATGCTCTAACAGGCTGTTGAAAAACGTTAACGAGACCGCCGAGACTAGGCAAAAACGACCGAAAAAACGCAGTTTATAGCTATAAATGAGAATTTTGAGGTCGTTTTTAACGACGTATAGGCAACGCAGGTAGATTTTCAACAGCCTGCTAAAGCGCAAATGTGAGCTGAGCCGATAGCGTGGTCTGTGTTGAGAGTTGCGTGTTTTTCGGCCTGGCAATTAGCCCCAAAAAAGGCGCGGGTCTGCTAGACTAGCGCCTTTTTTGGAGATAACCATGGCGCGGTCGTTTCAGCTGATTGATATCCAGCCGGGGTTTGTGGTGATCAGTAAGTCCGCTGGCGTGGCCTTTCATAGCCAGGATGGACAGCCGGGGCTGGTGCCGCAGGTAGAAGCGGAGCTTGGCCTGGGTAAACTGTACCCGCTGCACCGGCTCGACAATCTGACCTCCGGGTTGTTGCTGTTGGCTCGTGATGCAGAGTCAGCGGAGCTGATCAATCGTGAATTTCGCCAACGCAGAGTCGAAAAATATTACCTGGCGCTATCGGATCGTAAGCCTGCCAAGAAGCAGGGGCAGGTGTGCGGGGATATGCTAAAAGGGCGTCGTGGGAGCTGGAAGTTATTAAAAAGCACGGTTAATCCTGCGAAAACACGTTTTTTTAGCTATAGCCTGAGTCCGGGTATTCGGTTATTTGTACTCAAGCCGCTGACCGGTCGCACCCATCAGCTGCGGGTGATGATGAAAAGTATTGGCGCACCCGTACTGGGGGATGGTCGGTATTACCCGGGCGAATCCAGTCATGATCCTGATCGGGGTTATCTGCATGCCTATGCGTTGGGCTTTGATTTTTCCGGAGAGCGTTACACTTACTCGGTACCCCCTGCGCAGGGTGCGTTGTTCGGGACCTCTGCTTTTCGGCAGCAGCTCGCATCGATAGGGTCGCTCGGGGAGTTGCCCTGGCCCGGTGATAAGAGTTAGCGCTCGCGGTTGGGTGTGCGCGTGATCGGGTTTAGTGGCGCGGGTTAGTCTGCAGGGCGAGCGGCCGTCCTCGTTAGCAATCGTTCTCTTTAGCAGGTTTCGTCGAGGATGGTAAACGACAGGAAGGTGGTAAATAGCCCCAGGGTCACGATGAAGTGGGTCAGGGGGAATGCCAGCATCAATAACCCAGTCGCGATCCACAAGCCACGCACGATCCTTTTTTTAGCGCGATATTGAGCGGTTTGCAGGCGTGCTTGCGCGTGGTTGGTATCGAGTTTGATGGCGGGACGGTGCAGCTCTAATTCGAGTAAGATCAGTACTAATCTGAGACCGGTAAACATAGCGAACACCTTCAGCAATAAAGCGTTATTTCCTGTGGTCGTAGAGGAAATATAGCCGATCGATGTCGCTACTGCCTGTATTGGCCCGGTTGATCGGGACCTGTGCGGTATTGTATTGATGACCGATGGGCTAACAGGACTTCGTATCTGCAAGGGCGTTTCAACGGGAGCCCTGTCCGAGTAAGACAACTTCCATGGTTCCGATCAAAATCATGATATCGAGCATAAGGCTGTAGTTTTTGATGTAGTAAAGATCGTACTGAAGTTTCTCCATCGCACCATCTTCAGTGCCACCATAGTCATAACAGATCTGTGCCCAGCCCGTGAGTCCGGGTTTGACCAGATGGCGATCACCGTAATAGGGAATGCGCTGAGTCAGGCCGTTTACAAAGACCGTGCGTTCGGGGCGTGGGCCGACAAAACTCATGTCACCCTTGAGGATGTTGAGTAGTTGCGGCAGTTCGTCTATTCGGTACTTACGGATGAATGCACCCACAACGGTCACCCGGTCATCATTTTTTTTGGCCCATACTGCACCGTTGGCCTCTGCATCGACTCTCATGCTCCTGAATTTAAATATCTTAAAGGGGCGATTATGGAGCCCTACGCGTTCCTGGTTGTAAAACAGCGGTGCTTTGGGGCCGCCTTCGAGCATAATTAGCAGCGCGGTAATCAGCATGATCGGGGCTGTCGCTATTAACATGAAAGTACAGATCCCAATATCGAAGATGCGCTTGAGTGCGCGCACCAGGAGGTCGTTGGTCTTGTAGCCACCGGAATAGATTATCCAGCTGGGGCTAAGCAGGTTTAGGGGGATCTTGCCGCACTCTTTCTCGATAAAGGTTGTAATATCGGTGATATAGATGCCCGCGACCCGGCAACGATAGAGTTCATTCATCGGGATGGCCCCGCGCCGATCATCGGCCGCTATCACAAACTCATCGATACGGTGAATCTTTGCGTAGCTGAGCAGTTGATTAAGGTCTACTTGTTTGCGTCGACGGGGAGTGATGGCATCTTCAGTATCAGACAGGGGGACATACCCGAGCAGGCGGAAACCTCGCTGATCGTTGTCACGACGCAAGCGGTCCGCGATGATGCTGGCTTTTTCTCCCGCCCCGAGCACGAGAATTCTGCGTCTGATCAAGGTGGAGTTGGACAGTTTTGAGAAACTATAGCGGCTCATACATATCATTAAAAATGATAAACCTAAAGCGGCGACGAGCTCTTTAGGAGAGGTCTCGAGGAAGGGGATAAAGTAGAAACAAACGGCGAGAAGAACGGACGTGAGTCCGAAACTGATAATTATCCGAGCTAGCAGTTCCCTGGCGTCACTGCGTTGGCGGCTGTGATAAAGCCCCATCGCAGCAATAGAAAGGGACAGTGTTAAAACAAAGATTATCGGTTCAAAGGACGTCAAATGGCGAATAAAGCTACCAGAAAGGGAGTGGAAATAGCCAAACGTCAGAAACAGGCTAAAAACCATTACCCCAATTTCAAGGATAGCCAACACAGCGTAAGTATGCCGAACCGATGGTTTCCTGAAACGCGAAATTGTCGCCATACTTTCAGTTTTTTCGGGGGTCAAAGAGGGCCTTCCTTAGCTAAATTAATAGCAGTCAGTGCATAAACGTCTATTGCCGCGAGGAAAGAGTATAGCAGGGGGAGAATGAATTTATGAGATGGCATGATGCTTGATGGGTCTGGTTTTGGCCAGATTAAACCTTAGTTTTTCCCTTGCTAGAATCAAATCATAGGCTTGTGGATCTATGCATGGTCCAGCGCATAAATAGACCGGTGCAATAGTTCATTGGCTGAACCTCAGGGCTTGTCTAGTCGCGTCGCTGTTAGGTCACTATACCCCTGCAATAACGGTTACCTTAATCAAACCTCGCGGTTCGTCTTTTCTTCGCTTCAGCGCACTTAAACGGTGTGTTTTTATAGCCTCGTTCGTTTGACTTCAATGGGTGCGTTGCGATCGCCTCCTCCCCGCTCCAGTCCGTTGATTTGAATAATTCGTAATAGCGCTCAAAATCCAGTATTTTCCCCTAAACAGAAACGTCGACAGCGATTTGGCTACTGCCGACCTTAGGGAGTTACAGATGCCGCAAGCACCCGTGAGTGATTTCAGTAGTGATGTAGGGGCACTGATCCAGTCTTTGCCTGAAAATCTTCGAAACCGTTTCAGTCTTAATCGGGGGATCCGCGAGCAGCATGGTCGGGGTGAAGACCGGTTTGGCACTATTGCGCCGGATGCGGTGTTTTACGCTAGCTGCAACGAAGAGGTGATGCGGCTTCTAAAAGCATGCAATGAGCTGAGAATTCCGGTTATTCCTTATGGGGCAGGTACCTCCTGCGAGGGGCAGTTGATTGCGGTTCAGGGCGGGGTAAGCCTCGACCTCTCTGAAATGGACGCAATCATCGAGGTGGATCAGGATGATATGACCTGCCGAGTCCAGGCTGGCGTTACCCGCAAGCAACTAAATCATGAGCTGCGCCATCTTGGACTGTTTTTTCCTGTCGATCCAGGTGCGGATGCGTCCATTGGGGGGATGGCGGCTACCCGGGCTTCGGGCACCAATGCGGTCCGTTACGGGACCATGCGTGAGAATGTGATGGGCCTCACAGTGGTGACCGCCCAGGGAGAGCTGATCACCACCGGAGGTAAGGCGATCAAAAGCTCTGCCGGTTACGACCTGACCCGTCTGTTTGTTGGCTCGGAGGGTACGTTGGGGGTGATGGCGGAGATCCAGTTGAAGTTGCACCCCATACCCGATGTGATCAAAGCTGCCGTTTGTAGTTTCGAGACCCTGGATAGTGCTGTGGACAGCGTGATTCTGGCAATCCAGAGCGGTATACCGATGGCCAGAATCGAGCTGCTTAATAGCTTGCAGATGGATGCTTGCATCCGCTATTCGAAGCTGCAGGAGTTTGAATCTAAACCCACCCTGTTTCTCGAGTTTCATGGCAGTAGTGCTTATGTACAGGAGCAGATCGACGCATTGCAGGCGATCACTCAGGAGCTGGGCGGTAGTGACTATCGCTGGGCGGAAACAACCGAAGCCAGAAATGAGCTGTGGAAAGCCCGGCACGAAGCTTATTTTGCGGGTCAATCGATTAAGCCTGGCTTTACAGCGCTAGCGACCGATGTCTGCGTTCCCATTTCTAAACTGGCTGAAAATCTGCTTGCAGCAGAACAAAAGGCGCTGGAGTTAGAGCTGTGTTGCCCGATTGTGGGCCATGTCGGTGATGGCAATTACCATATGCTGATTCTGTTCGATAGCGAGGATGCGGCTCAATCACAGCGGGCCAGTGCGTTATCCGGCTTTCTGGTTGATAACGCGCTGTCGTCAGGCGGAACCTGCACCGGTGAGCACGGCATCGGCTATGGTAAGAAAGCATATTTGCTACAAGAGCACGGTGCTGCTGTTGAACTGATGAAAACCATCAAAAAAGCCCTGGATCCGCAGCGGATCATGAATCCGGCAAAGGTGTTTGATCTCTAACCCAAGCAAGCCGTTGCGCGCCGATTTCGCGTAACAGGCACCTCGCATCCTCTAAGCCCCGCTGGAGAACGTTATGAGCCAGACCGTCGACTGTTATTTCACTCCGATCTCTCCCTGGGCGTATCTGGGGATGGCCCGTTTCCGCCGGATCGTTGCGGAGGCGGGGGCTGTGGCTGCGTTTAAACCGGTGGACATCATGCAGGTATTTGCCCGTGTCGGCGCATTGCCGCTGGGTCAGCGTCCGCAATCGAAACAGGATAACCGGTTGCAGGAGTTGGTTCGATGGCGCGACTATCTGAAGATGCCGCTGAACCTGCAGCCGCAGTTTTTTCCTACCAATCCAATCCCCGCTTGTCGGTTGATTAGTGCTGCTGCCAGCCAGGGGCTCGATGCGGCAGCGCTGTCCGAGGCTTGTCTCAAGGCGTGCTGGGTTGAAGAGCAGGATATTGCCTCGGCTGACACCCTGATACAGTTGACGGATCGGTGCGGCTTGGATGGTCGGGGGTTGTACCAGGCATCTTTGCTGGATGTCGCTTTGCATCAGGTCCAGGCCAATACGGATGAGGCCCTGGCCCGCGGTGTGATCGGATCGCCCTGTTACCTTATTGATGATCAGGTGTTCTTCGGCCAGGATCGACTGGATTTTGTAGCGCGTTCGCTCCTCACCGGGTGAGCCGAGCGGAAAGCCGCGAGATCAGGATGATTGGCGCTGGCATCGAACGGCTAGGAGGCTGACCGAGAATAGCGGGAGTAAGCCCGGTGGCTACAATTCTGGCCTATCGTCATGGTCTATCGGTAACTGATAGATTAATACTATTGCTGATTAGGAGGCCCGTTTGGGCAATGATCGACTCTAGATTGTATTTTTGTCTGGAAATTCAATAACAACTAAGTAAACTCAGACAGGGAACCAAAAGAATAAGCTCCAAGGAACAAATAAAAATAACTGCATAAAGGATCAAACTCGATGAATAGACGCGAACTATTGAAGAATGGGTTGGTCGG
>SDWN01000723.1 GCA_004195305.1 Neptunomonas sp.
CGTACGGACTCGCGAGGACTAAGCCACAGCCGTTATCAGCAAACCTATCGCGGCGTTCCCATCTGGGGCGAACAAGTTATCGTCAGCCGCGACGCTAACGATAGGGTCACAAAGCTGCATGGCCGCCTGATCAAGGGGGTCGCCAACGGGCTATTCAACCTGCAACCAGGCATCGCGGCGGACCAGGCACTAGAGAGGATGCAGCAGCGTGTGCATAGCGGCTCGGCTAAGGCGCTATTTTTCGAGAATTCCAGCAGCGAGCTGGTTATCTACCTCAATGGCGAGCAGCCCCAGCTCAGTTATGCGGTGAGTTTCTTTGCCGATGTTGCAGACGGTGGTCAGCCGACCCGCCCTACCTTTCTGGTTGACGCCCACAGTGGCGAGATCCTCTACCAGTACGAAGGCCTGACCCACACCCTGGAAGAGGGCGCAGGTCCCGGCGGCAACCAGAAGACGGGGGTGGGTAAGTATTACTACGGTTTTGACCGTGACTTCCCAGGCTTTGTCGTCAGCAACAATGGCGGCACCTGTACCATGGACAATGGTGATGTCAAAACCGTAAACCTCAATCACAAGCGTAACGGATCAAAGGCTTATAGCTACTCCTGCCCGGAAAACCTGCACAAAGTGATCAATGGCGCCTTCAGTCCGTTGAACGACGCCCACTACTTTGGTGGCGTGGTGTTCGACATGTATCAGAACTGGATCGGCGTGAAACCCCTGAGCTCTAAGCTCGAGATGCGCGTTCACTACAGCCGTAATTATGAAAACGCCTTCTGGAATGGTACGTCGATGACCTTCGGGGACGGCGCAAGCATCTTCTACCCCCTGGTGAGCCTGGATGTTTCAGCGCATGAGGTCAGCCACGGATTCACCGAGCAGAACTCAAAGCTGATCTATTCCAGCCAGTCCGGCGGGATTAATGAAGCCTTCTCTGATATGGCTGGCGAGGCCGCAGAGAATTTTATGCGTGGCTACAACGACTTCCTGGTGGGTGCCGATATTTTCAAGGCGACCGGTCAAGCGCTGCGAAATATGGCTAACCCAACGGGGAGTTCGATCGGCCACACGGATGACTACGTCGAAGGGCTCGACGTGCATTATTCCAGTGGCGTATTCAATAAGGCATTTTACCTGCTGGCGACTACCGATGGCTGGACGGTGCAATCCGCCTTTCAAACCTTTGCCAAAGCCAATCAGGACTACTGGAGCCCAAGCGCTACCTTCAATAGCGCTGCCGTTGGTGTTGCCGATGCCGCGGCAGACCTGGGATATCCAGTTACAGGCGTGACCACCGCTTTCAACGCTGTCGGTGTAGATGCGATACCACCCTCCGTCGTCGTTCTGACAAACAACACAGTGGTCAGCGGTATCGACGCTCAGACCGGTGATTGGCGCTACTACAAGCTGGCCGTACCGGCCAATGTCGAGACCCTCGATTTCACCCTGGCCGGTAGCAACGGCGACGCCGATCTGTATGTTGAGCAAGGCTCCCTGCCGGACAGTAGCCGGTATAGCTGCAGATCGGTGAGCAACATCAGTGACGAGGCGTGTGCGATTACAGCGCCTGTTTCTGGAGACTGGTATGCCGCTATCCATGCCTACAGCGGTTACACCGGTTTAACGATTACGGGCGCCTATGCCATCAGTGATACGCCTCCGGTGGGTGATACCAGCGTCCATATCGGTGATCTCGATGGGCAAGCCACCACCAGAGGGGGGGCCATGAACGTGATCCTGGACGTTCGGGTACTAGACAGCGCGGACAGCACCGTCGCCAACGCGACCGTATCCGGTGTCTGGATCGACGGTACCAGCGGTTCAGGTACTTGCACCACCGATACATCAGGGCGCTGTCAGATTAAGAAGAACCGTATCCGTTCCGCAACAGCCACCTTTAAAGTCGAGTCGATCGCGGGCACGGGGATGATCTATGCCCGCGACTCGAATAATGACCCAGACGGCGACAGCGACGGAACGACCATCACCGTATTAGCGCCATAGAACCACGCAGGCCCTCATCCCACTGATGACGGGCAAGTAGAGGCCGGGCCAAATTCACTATGCCACTGCACCTCTCACTTATTCACAATTCCTGTGGATAATGTTGTGCGTAGCATCAGGGTATCTGTTCAACCGCTTGCTCTAATTGGCCCTCCGCTCAATCGCTCAATAGGTCAATATATAACCAACACCCCCGGTTGCTGGAATCCAAGGGCTTGAAGTGCCCAGCAGGTTGTTGAAAAACAATCTGCGTTGCCGATAGGTCGTTACGTTAGACCGACCGGTATCACCCAGTAAAAATCGCTCAAAGCTAAGGCCGCTCTGCAGAAGGTGTATTGAATTTAGAGGGCCGTATCTTTACACTCCCCGGCCTGAATTTTTCACCGGTTTTCTTTCTACTATTTTTTCTGGCCGATTTAATCTTCGACATCGGCTTCTTCAATGAAGCATCAAAAAAATAGCTAGACCACAAGTCTCACTGTGGCGCGCTTAAGTGCTGCTCAGGGTCACTGAATTTCCAATATTTAGAAAATAAGATGAACAAAAGCACTTCATACATCAACGACAACCTAACGGTAAGAGCTGTTATCTATGCAAGAAAACCGAGGACAATTTAGTTCTAAAATGGGCTTTATTATGGCCGCAGCCGGTTCCGCTGTGGGCTTGGGCAATATTTGGGGATTCCCGACGCAAGCAGCCAGCAATGGGGGGGGTGCCTTTTTATTGGTATACCTCGTATTGACGTTTTTACTCGCTTATCCCGTGTTGATGGCAGAGCTGCTCATTGGTCGTTACGCCCGGTCCAATGCCGTAGAGGCTCTGCAGCAGATAGCTATCGGCAGAAAAACCAAACGATTCGGTTTTCTGGTCGGCAGCGGCGGTATCCTCGCCGCCACATTCATCCTCAGCTTTTACGCCATCGTGGCCGGTTGGATGATCGCTTTTTTTGTTGAACCCGCCGCAATATTGATGGGAGCACAGGGCACCGCCGAGTGGAGTGTCACCTTCGGCAACGAGCGTAATATCGTCTTCACCCTGATCTTTATGTTGCTCACTATTTTTATTGTAAACGGCGGCGTAAAGGACGGTATCGAAAAATGGTCATCCCGGCTGATGCCCGTGTTATTTGTCATGCTGCTGGCGTTGACCGGATACGTGTTAACCCTTGATGGTGCGATGGAAGGCCTGCAGGTCTACTTAGTTCCAGATTTTAGTCAGATTTTTAATCCTGAACTGATTATCAGCGCTCTGGGACAGGCCTTTTTCTCCATGTCTCTGGGTGTCGGAACCATGCTGATTTATGGTTCTTATGTCAGCAAACAGGAAAATCTTCCGAAGCTGGGCGCCTATGTCACCTTGGTGGATACCGGTATCGCCTTTATTGCCGGCCTGCTGATTCTACCCACCATGTATGTCGCCAAGGCGAACGGTGTCGAAATCTTCTCCGAGTCTGGAACCTTGCTGAACTCCGATACATTGATTTTCAACGTATTACCCGCATTCTTCGACACGATGGGAGAAAGCGGCCTATTGGTTGCTATCGTATTCTTTATCCTGATGACTATTGCCGCGCTGACCTCCTCGATCTCCATGCTGGAAGTACCCGTCGCCTATGCCGTTGAGCATGGCAATTTGGCACGGAAAAAAGCCGGATACCTGATCGGAGGTCTGATTTTCGTAATCAGCCTGGTGATTATCTTCAACTTTGGCACACTGTTTGGCCTAGTCATCACCATTACCACCCAGTACGCCCAGCCCATTATCGGCCTGATGTTCTGCCTGTTTATTGGCTGGATTTGGTATCGCAACAGTATTCTTCAGGAGATCAAGCACGGCTATCCGCAAGCTGAGCACAGCTTTTTCTGGAAAATATGGCCAAATTACGTGAAATTTGTCTGCCCGCTATTAATCGTCTTGCTGGTGGTGCAATCCCTGGGATAGCGCGCCCCTACTTCGACTCGCCTCAGATCCTCGTTTTCAACCGGGGATTCGAGGACAGCGCAAAGGGGGTTAGCGTCCTTAAAAAGCAATGTCTGAGCTCGCTGTTGTGGAATATGTGAGAAGGACGGCGATCGGCATAGATCAGCTGATGGTACTCCAAGGGGTTAAGGGGAGGTTACCTCTGCGGTTCGTGACGAGTCCGCAACGCTTGGTCGGGCGTCATCTGGCACGGCATCAATTCGACGCCGTCGGCGCATTAGCAGCTCAGAGAATGAGCCAGGCGGCCCGCCGCTGCTTTAGCAATTTCTTATTTAAAAACAGCCTGTTGCTCAAATTGCATACAGCCATTCGCTTTGCTAGGATACGGTCATTATTTTGATTCACCGTGATGGTCTGCTGGTGGAATAGTAATCGAAACAGAGGTTTGAAGGGATTCAACCAGGCACTCCTACCTCCTATTTTTTGAATCCCTCTTTATATTTGTTCCGGTCTTTTCTATAGGCAATCTCGGTTACTGGAGAGCCTGTAATGTCCCTGCGCGTCACTAATCAGTTAATGAAACTGCTGCTATTACTCGTCATGTCATTGAGTGTCATCTCCTGTGGCGGCGGGGGTGGAGATACACCTTCATCACAAGTGACTGCGCCTGCATCACTCCAATCGGCAAAGATCGTTTCTGCCGTTTCAAGCAGTAAAAACCAAATCCAGTTGGATTGGCTACCTGCCAGCAGTGGATCATCTTCGTCGCTGGCCTATGAAATCCACCTATCAACAACCACCGGTTTCGTGCCTGACAGCAGCACACTAAAAGCAACGATTAACGGAACCATCAGCGCGGACATTAGCGATTTAACACCCTCGACTGTGTATTACATCATCGTTGTTGCGATCGACGGGGCGGGAACAAAAGCGAACTCTGAAGAGTTCTCAGTCACAACGTCTGAGAATGATGTCACCGTCAAAGCTGATCTTAATGTATTAAGCGAAGAACAGATCGCCGACGATAAGGTTGTCGCCATTAGCGCCACGGCGATTAGCCTCACGAATGATCCTGCTGTAGCAACCCCAGAAGTGGGCGACATACTCTCTAATATCGGTGGTGACGGCCAACTCAGGCGCGTGGTCTCGGTTAGTGACACGGGATCTACGACGGAAGTGACGACAGAGCCGGTAGGCGTTGAGGAAGTCTTCGATAATTTCTCCGTCAATCTAGCCACCACATTGGTAGACCCTACAGCGTCGGAGCAGATAGACAGCTCACGGGCGCTATTCCGCTCGGTCCAACTTCCCTCTTCCACCTCCGCAAACCAAACAACCTCACAGGTCGAATGGCCCAATGGTGGGCTAAAGTTTGAGCAGCGGCGCTCAGGGTCGGGGAATCAAACAGCTGCCGTGGCCAATCGAGCAATGAGCTCAGCCAAGGCGGTTGATATTTCGACTATTGGCGTTTCAGAAAATGGGGATCTGGCCGTCCGCTATCCTGCAGGAGTCGCGTTGTATGTTGGCGCCAGCCTAAGTAGCAACCTTGCTATTACGGTTGATAAATTTCGTGTGTCTTATGGGATGACGACGAAAGCAGAGCTCAAATCTCCCGATGGCACAAAGAAGACACTTTTCCCGCACTTTTCCCTCGAGCAGGATTCTCTATACCACCATATAGATATCAATTGGACGCCGACTAAAGCCGACTTAGCGTCTAACCGCTCGCCACACCTCCTGACAGTCACGGTTGACCAGGCTACCGATTGTGCGTTGTTCGAAAACTGCGACAGGGTGACTGTCGAAATACCCGTTTATGTCATTCAAATAGGGGATGAAGCGCTAGTAGGAGATGTCACCACGCTCTCTTTTGGCACCTTCGTTGATGCCAACGGTAACCGTCAATTCAAGGGCTGGAACAGTGGTAATGTCAGCGCTGTCATTGAAAAGACAAGACAACTTGTTGAATCCGGCCGTAACGGACAGCTTAAAAGGACGCTTAACGATGACATCGAAGGGCTCATCGATATCGGACTGGACCAAGACGACTTTAATACCCTCAAAGATCTACAAGACAAGCCTTTTTCCGAGTACACAGATGCCGACCAGGAGGAATTGAATAAAATTCTCACCCGTGTCGAGCCATTAGCTCCGGCTCAAAACTTCTCTCATATTTTGAATAAAATCAAAATGCGTGATGAAACCGTCAACTGTGACAACGCCGCTTACGCGCCCTGCCAGTCCAGAATTGACATCGCCGTCAAGAACATCAAATTTCAGCCTAAGTTTGAATTTGAAGCAGCGACAAAACCTGAAAAATATCTAAAAGCAGTGGTGAGCGGTGATTTCGGTTTCAAGGCGGAGCTGATTACCGATGCCAACGGCATAGTCTCGTTTAAAGGTGATAATGCCCTGACCAAAAAGCTACTCTCGCGTAAATTTTACAAAATCATCCCGACACCTGCGGGCATTCCGATTGTGATCATTGGTGAGTTTCGAATGCTGGGACAGCTTGAAGCAGAATTCACCGGAGCGGTGCATGCCAGCCATACCTTCAATCTGAACTATCCATACCGAACGGGGCTGGAATACCGTAATGGCAGCTGGCGTCAAATCGATGATGACCTAGCTGCAACGCAAAGCTATGTTGTGGATCTATCGGGGGAAGCGGGAGCAAGTGCGGAGCTCCGACTGATCCCCGAGTTTGAAATCAGTGTGTATCGTCTCAGTGCCGTGACCGGTTCGATCGAGCCCTACCTATATGCCAATGTTGAAGTCGAAGGTGACGCACGCGCAGGTTTTGGGACGGAACAGGAACCTTGGGCGCAAGGTGATTATCGGGTCAACACAGCAACCGCAGGGGCTGGCATCGACGCCAAATGGCGCGGTGACCTGGGCTTGATTGGTGACGAAACCACCGTCGGCTTCAGTTATCCAGCAACCAGCTGTTCCAGCCGGTTTGTCTGTAGTCGCGCGGACAGAGCCTCGTTCGAACTGATCCCAGCGACCGATTGGATGACCCTGCCAGTCATCAGCGAAATAACACAACAGCCAGGAACAAGCCCATTCGGTGCCGATACGTTGACTTTATCCACGACGATCACCGCCGGTAAGCTGATGTGGGATGGTGATGACGGCGACAACGACGTCACATCAGGCCAATGGTACCTGTACCGTAAAGATGGCCAGGCCGCGTATGGCGAGCTCTCTTTTAGTCACCCAACGAGTCTGACAGATACCAATATCTATACTGGCGCTAATTATGAACCTGGAATCTATGAAGTGCGCTTCGGAGCGGTCAACCAGCTGCCCTCCATCGTGCGACAGTATCGGTCTATTATGCTCGATCTCCGAAATACCGAGGCACTGGCTCCGGATGAGTTGAGGTTGATCGGACAAGTTGTCGTTAAAAATCAATTTGGAGCCACTGTCGCTATTCCCGCTAACCTTCGAGTGATGTTTGCTCCCTGTGAACAAGCTGAAGGTATGTCAAGTTTCTACACATCTTTTGGAGTTCATGACACGCAGGCTTATGTGGCCTCTGACGGAACCTTTGAGCTTGACTTGCAGTCTTTTGATTTCAATTCAGGCCAATACGGTTGCTTTGGCTTTGAAGATAACTACAGCTTGGTTCTCTATGTTGATAACAATGCAAACGGGATCTGGGATTGGGATATAGACACCAGTTTAGACTCCGACGAGCTCTTTAAGGCAAGGTTAAGCCAAGGCCCGCCGCTTTTGTCTGTTACTCATGTCAGCCATAGTGGCCAAATCAATATCC
>SDWN01000728.1 GCA_004195305.1 Neptunomonas sp.
TTGAGACCAGATTTTCGCTCGTTTGCAGTCCCATAGCCATAGCTATGGGCCAAAAAGGAGCTGAAATATGGGCCAATTGAACGGATTTGCAGCCGGTTCATGGAAAGTCCAACACGCTGCTAGATCGTGCTGCTGACCTCCACCGTTTCGAGTCGAGTCCGTAATCTGGCTTCAAAAGCAGCCATGCCGCGAACCCGACGCCGGTGATCCGGCAGTTTCTCAATGGCCGCCAGCGCCTTGCGAAATTCGACTTCGGCCTGTTCCGGCTGTTTGGCCAGCAGCAACACCTCGCCCCGCTTTTCCAACCAGCGTTCCGGGCGGCCCGGGCGAGTGATCAATTTGTCCAGCCGGGTCAAGGCCGCCGTATAGCGGCCCGCCTCAGTTTCCAGCTGCAAGGCCACCTGTTCCAGGCTCACCAATGGTCCGAGCCGGGCCAGCCCCTCAGCGAGTCCCCGCAGCGCGTCATCGAACTGTCCCTCACCGGCTGTCGCCAGCAGTCGGGCGCGTTCGATATAGTACTCCGGTGCCGGACGTTTCAACAGGGTCAGGACCGCATCGTAATCCCGCGCCGCCGCCAACGGACGCTCAAGCTGAGCCAGCGTCCGGGCGCGGGCCAGATAGGCTTCGCCGTGATCCGCCTGATACTCAAGATAATGATCAAGGGCCTGCAGGGCGAATGCGGGCCGCCCGGCTTCCAGCCACATCCGGCCACGGTAAAAGTCAACCAGCTTCAGTTGCGGGTCCAACCGAGCACCGCGCAGGTAATCTGTTTCAGCAGCCGCCCAGTCATGATGCAGACGATAGAGCTCGCCACGCTTCAGATAGAGCACAGCGTTGTCGGGCTGGTCAGCGATGCGGCCGGTGAGCGCCGTAATTTGCTCGTGAATATCGGCATGGGCTGCAGCGGGCAGCGCTGCTGCCAACTGCAGGGCCAAGCAAAGAGCCAGACCGACAAACAGGCGGATCTTGATTCTTTTCGTCATGGATTCAGCCTCCCGTTACACCCTGACCTGCGTTGCCCTTGATGATGCGGAATGAATCCTGGATTTCACCCTGCGGGCCAATGCACTCCACACCCAGGGTGTCGCCGTTGAAGTCGAGAGACATGGAACCGAGGACTTCGTAGGAGACCTGCATGACCGGATGGTCCAGCGGGGCCTTGGCGGTCTTGCCCGAGCTGCCGGCGACCACATAGACCGCGCCCTCGTGCGGGGTCGTTCCATCGCCTGGTTTGCTGAAGGCTCCTGGTCCGAGACCTTGCGAATCGCCTCGGTCGAGAATCATGTAGTCGGCCAGAGTGTCCGAGGTGCCGTAGTGACCATCGACCAGGTAAGAGCGCTCATAGGAATGGCTGTGTCCGGAGAGGACCAGATCTACCCCGTAGTTCTCCAGAATCGGCAGGGCATTCTCGCGCATTTCGATCGATTCGACCTCCAGGTCGGAATCATGCGAGCCCTTGGTATAGGGAGGATGATGCCAGAAAGCGATAATCCATTTCTGGTTGGTGCTGGCCAGATCCTGTTCCAGCCAGGTCAGCATCGCACCATCGGCAGAACGGTCGGTCGCATAGGATTCGAGGCAGACGAAATGGATATTGCCGTAGTCGAAGGAGTAGTAGGATTCGGTGCCCGAGGGCAGGCCGCCCGCCGCACCATCGGTCGGCAGGGTGAAGATATCGTAATAGGCGCCACTCTGGGTGATAGCATCGGCGCTGCGCCCATCGTGGTTTCCAAGCGTAGACCAGACAACCGATTGGCGCAGCATATTCGGGTACATATCGAACATGGCCTCCTGGTACTCGTCATCGGTGCCGTCAGTGTAAGCATTGTCACCCAACATGAGCCAGAAATCCGGAATCTTCCCGGTATTGTAGGTATAATAGCCATCGCGCACGGCCGCAGCGTTCTTATCCGCCGTGCCGGAATCGCCAAGCACCCAGACCTTGGTTCTTTTGGCTGATCCCACCAGCGGCGAAGTGACGAAGGAGTGGGAATCATCGCCGCCGCTCAGAATCTCGCTGGAGGTGGCAACTGCATAGTAGTACTTGGTATCGGGCTGCAGACCGCTTAATTTAATCTCGTGATCGGTCGTTTCATCTCCCTGGATGCTCTCCACCAGTGCGGTCGGACTCTGCCCGTAAAGGACCCGTCCAACGCTGGGCACGTCAGTGCGCCAACGGACCACGATGCTGTTCATGGTACCGAGCTGCAGGTAGGGGCCACGGATGGCGACTGCGGCCAGCGCTTCAGAAAACAGGCCAGTGCCGCATAACAGAGTTAGCAGTAATAGCCCGCTGAGGAATCTACGCCGGAGTCGCCTGGCGCTGAAGTGGTCCATAGTGTTGTTCTTTTCTTCTACTTGCCGATAATCTGATTCACTGTTAATCGAATACAGCTGCTTACCAACCATTGGCTAACTCCTTTTGGGTTTATTTCCTACCTAACCAGAACGACATTTTACTAAACCCGCAGACAAAAAACAACCCTAGTTCAACTATTTAGCTAAGCCAACAAGATCACTCAACAATCCGGCACGGCTAAATGGGTTTCGCCTCATGTCTTTATAGAACAGTCGTTTTTTTCGCTCAACAAAAATCTTATCCGGCCTTTCACTTATGGAGAATGCCGCTAAACTGTAAAGGTAGACAACACTCAAACGCTGCTCGCGAGGGGCATGAAGGACCAACATCATGAACAACTTCAGCTATGATTCATTGCAGGACGGGCAGACCATTGCCAAATATTTTCAGATTCTGGCCGAAGGTATAGCCAGCGGCCGGCTGAGCTTCGGCGAAGCCGGAACGGAACTCATCCTCGAACCTAAGGGCTTGCTCCACTTCAAAACCGAAGCCGATACCCGTCTGGAACGCTGTGAACTTAGGGTCAGCGTGATATGGAAGAAAAATGATGGATGCGAACGACAAGAGCAGGGATTCTGAGCTACTGCGACAGCAGCAGGCCGAGTATGCGCAGCTTTTGGCCGAAACGGAACGGAGTCTGCAATCGATGGTCTTTGATGTGGCCAGCCAGATCGATGAAACCTTCGCCTTCCTTGAATCCGCCAACGCAGAGCGGAAATGCAACGTCATTATCCGCGACGATTATGTCAATGGCCTCAAGAGTACCATCCAAAACCATTGTTTTACATTGTTGCAGCGCACCCCCGTCGAGGATCGGGCAGGCAAAGCGCGGATTGTGGCTATCGGTGTGATCGGAAACAACCTGGAACGGATCGGCGATCTGGCAGTCAACATCGTCCGGCAGTTTACCCACTGTGCGGACCAGGATTTCATCAAGCACTACCCGTATCGCGCCTTATTCGATCCGATCCTGACAAGTTTTGCCATCCTCAAGACCTCCCTTTTCGATCAGGACCTCACCAAGGTTTTTGCAATCTGCCGCAGCGAGTTTGAAACCGACGCACAGTACAAGCTGGCGATTACCCGCATCACCGGCGAGCTGCGGGCCTGCGGTCCCGCCGATGACCTAGTTGCCATCCTGTTCGTCTTCCATTTTCTTGAACGGATCGGTGATGGCTTGCTGAACATCGGCGAGGCGATCCTCTCGACGAGGCTGGGTGAGAGACTTAAGATCGAGAACTATTATGCGCTCAAGGAGGTCCTGGAAGAGGCAGGCATGGAAGGGACTCTCTCCCGTCTGGATTTCGAGTCGATCTTCGGCACCCGCTCCGGATGCCAGATCGGCATCGTCTCGAACAAGGACGGCGAACTGCAGCCCCGACGGGTCCTGTTCAAGCAGGGCAACTCGAAAAAGATCCGTCAAGAGCAGGAGAAAATTGTTCGCTGGGAAGAGATCATGCCCGACCTGCCCCCCAAGATCCTGGCTTATCGCCAGGAAGGTGGGAGTGGCTCTATCGTTCTTGAATATCTTGAAGGGCGGAACCTGCAAGACCTGATTCTGGGCCCTGATCCCGACGCTGCTATGAGCGCCCTGCTCAGTTTCCAGGCCACCTGTCAGCACCTCTGGCAGCGCAGCAGAACCGTTGAAACAGTCCCCTGCACCTTTATCAGGCAACTCTTGTCGCGGGTCGCTGGGGTCTACAGCCTCCACCCCGAGTTTAACTTTCCGGCGCGCCAGATCGGCGCCTTAGAGCTGCCCTCCTTCAAGGAACTGCTGGAGCGCGCAGGAGCCATTGAGGCAGAACTCGACGCCCAATTCTCGGTGTGGACGCACGGGGACTGCAACCTCGACAACATCATCTTCAATATCCCGTCGCAAAGCATTCATATCGTCGATGTCCATCGCTCCCGACGCGCCGACTACCTGCAGGACGTCTCGGTCTTTCTCGTCTCGAATTTCCGCCTGCCGACCCAGGACAAGGAGTTGCGACTCAGGATCGACTCTCATACCCTCTCCTTCTACCGGTTTGCCAGAGACTTCGCACAGCAGGCAGAAGACCGGACGTTCGAGGCCCGGCTGGCCCTGGGGCTGGCCCGTTCCTTCATTACCTCAACCCGCTTAACCACCTGGAGCAGCCTGTCCACCGACCTGTTCCGCCGCGGGAGCTATCTACTACAGCGAGTGGTGGAGCATCAGGGCCAGCCCTGGTCAAGCTTCGAATTGCCCGAGGAGGTGCTGCTCTTCTAAGAAGTGGAGGACATGATGCGAAAAATCGCGGTGATAGGTGTGCCAGGCGGCTGGTCTTCTGAACAGTTAGCAGACGCGGTGGCGGCGCAGACTGGCGAGCGCTGCTTGATCGATCCGCGTGAGGTCGTGCTGGACCTTGCCCGAGGGCAGGGCTTCTGGCGGGGTCAGGATTTGCAACAGTTTGACGCCTTGATCATTAAAAAAATCGGCGTGACCTACGCCGCCGACTTTCTCGACCGCTTGGAGCTGTTCCACTATCTGGAGCAGAAGGGTCTGACGATCTTTTCTCGTCCGAGTAAACTCGCTCGGGTCCTCAACCGCTTCAGCTGTAGCGCTCAGCTCAGTCTGGCCGGTCTGCCCCTGCCGCCAACCCGGGTCACCCTCGACCCGGCCGAAGCGCTGGCGGCGATCGAACAATTCGGCAAGGCGATTCTCAAACCTCTCTATTCCACCAAAGCCCGGGGGATGGTGGTCGTCGAAGCTGGTCCAGATGCTGCGGCTGCGCTACAGCGCTTCCAGGCCCAGCACCGGGTCCTCTATGTCCAGCAACTGCTGCGACACCCAGGCCGTGACCTGGGGCTCTGGTTTCTCGGCGGTGAGTACCTTGCAACCTACGCGCGGGTCGGCGCCGAGAATACCTGGAACACCACGGTCTGTTCCGGCGGCAGCTACCAGCCGCATACCCCTTCGCAACAGATAATCGACCTGGCCCGCAGGGCCCAGGCCCTGTTCGGACTCGATTTCACCTGCGTCGACGTGGTCGAAACCGCAGACGGCCCCTATATTTTCGAGGTTTCGGCCTTCGGCGGATTCCGCGGTCTGCAGGTGGCCGAGCAGCTCGACGTCGCCCCGCTGCTGGTCAGCCATATCCTGCGTTCAATGGAGGGTGGCTAGGAGGCTAGCGGACTTCCCACGACCCGGCTCGGTAAATCCGACAGCCTCCTAGGAGCTTGCGGGATTACCCATAAAGCAACAGACTGCTAAAAGCTGTATTTCACTTTCCATTTCACCAGGAAGGCCGTCTCGTCCGTAGCGGGAAAGGCGGAACCCGGACGGAAATAGCCGAGCACCAGCTGCGTCTTGAGCTCTGGCCCTTTCAGTTTATATCCGGCCACCAGATCAATCTCCTGGCCCAAACTGCGGCTCACCCCGGTGGGCGAAAGCTCGATCATCAGCGCGCGTTGTTGGGCGCTGGCCTGCGCCTGGCGATAGCGATGGTAAACCAGATCGAGGGAGGCGTTCCGTAGCGGTCTGATACCCAGTCCGACGGTCGCCACCTCAAGATTGGCCAACTCGGGATCAAACAACTCACCGTAGTAGCCTACAGCCACAAAACCATGGAACCTGGCCGAGTTGTCCTGCAGTCCGGTCTGGCGATAACTGCGATCGATGTTGTCTGTCGGGTCGGCGTCGCCGGAACCGTAGGCGTAACCGAGGGTCAAAGAGGGCCGCCAGCGCAAATCAGACTGGTAGCTCAGGCCCAGGTCCAGCCCCCAACCGCGCAGCGACGTCGTACCGTCCCTGCCGCGTAGCGTCGCGAGCGCCAGCCAGTGCTGCCAGCCACCAACCAGAGGACCCTGCGAGAGCAGGCCCAGATGCAGCGGGCTCAGCCTGGCTATGCTGCGGTCATCGCGCTTGAAGGCGAACAGCTGCAGTTCACCGCCCCGGCTGCGTGCGTACCGGCCCAGCAGCAGATAGTAATTGATCCGCTCACGCGTTTCCGAGCGTAGCAGCTCCTTGGCGAACAGCTTGTCCCGGCTGAGCGCGACCTCGAAGCCCAGCCGCTGGCGGCGATAGAAGATGCGTAGCGCATCCAGATCCTCATCGAAGAGCCACTCTCGCTCGTCCTTGAACGACTGACGTCCGATTTGGAGCTTGAGTCCCGTTGCGACCTCAGGAAATGCCAGATAGGCCTGTTTGAGCTCCAGACTGGCGCTGTCGGTCTGCTGGTCGCGCTCAGCCGTGGCCAGCTCGCGGGACCATTCCACTTCCAGAAACGCCAGGACTTTGGGATGCGGGTCGTAAGAAACGGCCAGGCTCAACTCTGGCGAGACAAGCATACGCTCGACTGCCAAGGTCCGCTCCTGGTCGAAATTATTCTCCTGCTCGACCTCGAGAGTAAACTCCAGGCCGAGCGCGAAGGCCGGAGTCAGACGGATGCTGAGATCCGGCGGATCGTCGAGATTGAACGGCAACTGCGGTTGCTCTCTTGCAGAACTGTTTTGGCTCACGAAGGCGGCAGATTGCGCCGCAACCGGTCGAGCAATCAGCAGAGCCAGGATCAACAGCAAAACGAGTACCTCTGCCTGGCCCTTCTTTTTCAGCATCGCCGTCCTCGTTCGCTATGCAAAGTCATCGCCTCTCTTCAGCGCGCCGCAAGAGCAGCCCCCAGACTGCTAACCTTGCGGCCGGGGTCGACGCAGGATTGTGCCTGTGACCGGCCCTCCTTCGCGTTTCTCCTGTGCGCAACGGCCTTCTGTAAGAAGGATGACAGGTCTCCACCCGCTGTCAATCTAACCCCGCGGACTTACAGGGCGAAAATCGGATATGCAACAGGCTTGTCCAGGCTGGCGCGCTAACGAGATCACCAATATCGCGGGCTCAGGTTTTATTGACCCGGTGTTGTCAGCGCTGTCAGCCCAGGCTAGGTAAGCTGGCGGGCGAGTCGAAGGAAAATGGGCAGGAGATCAAGGGCTTACAAATCTTTCTCACGTCTATCTGGGAGGAGTAAAGCGGGATCAGCGCAGGCCCCGGAAAGGCCGCGAATTCAGCGCCTGAGCAACAGTCTTCGACTTAAGCGCAGCAAAGTTGGCCAGGCGCAGATTCACCTGAGTATAGACCTGGATCTGTTGATTGTCGAGTCGGTTCTGAATGAGGGTGCCGAAGCCTGCCCCCTGGCCGCCCAACTGTTCGACCACAAGGGGACCTGGCGAACTGTTCTGGACCAGCGCCCATCCGTCCCAGCCCCCGGAGTCAACCTCGGCGGAACCTTCCAGAGGACTTAAGGGACGCCCATGTAATTATGCCTTTCTCTGTATCTTCCCTGTGCCATACCCTTGATCATGCTATGCGGATTTTGTCGCCGAGGGA
>SDWN01000007.1 GCA_004195305.1 Neptunomonas sp.
AGATGTGTATAAGAGACAGCTGTCGGACTTAACACTGATCTACTGCGGAAAACCCGAATTTGGTCATATTTCCCGATTTTTCTCGTTAAATAGCTCGCTATTCGCCTCAAAAGATCGAAAATTTTGCCTCAAATCGTCTTTCCCTCGCTACGATCGGCCAAGTCCGACAGGCTCCTAGAGCAGTTTTAAATCTGAGGGTCTGCCAGATTTAAGTCGTAAAAATATGCTGCTTGGCCGCCTGACTGATCGCCACCACCGCAGGATGTGTGAGTTTACGTTCAATAGAGATCGCGTGATAGCGAACCCGGAGTCCAGCGGTATGGCCGATCATCTCAACCCCATGCTGAGCGATGATCTCATTGGCGATAATAACCGAAGCGGGAAAAATACCCGCCCCGCCCTGACCGAACGCCTTCATCAGCGCCGTATCATCGAACTCCCCAACGATACGCGGAGCGATCTGGTGCTTGTTCAGCCAGCGCTCCAGCGGTCCCCGGATCGCAGCCCCCTTACCGGGCATAAGCAGCGGTGCATGGTGCAGTGAGGCGGGAAAACCGCAGCGGTAATGCGCGAGTTCAGGGCGGCCAAAAAAAGCGATCTTGCTCTCACCTAAAAAGTGACTGTAGCCCTTAACACCCAGATCAGACGGCATGGCCCGGTCGGCAATGACCAGATCCAGCTTATGGATGGCCAATTCGGCGAACAGACTCTCAAGTTTATCTTCGGTACAACACAGGCGGACCGGTTCTGCGATACTCAGTGCCGGAGCGAGTAGCCGGTAAGCAATCGATTTGGGAACCACGTCGGCGATACCTACGCGAAACTCCTGATCGTTACTGCTGCGGGGTGCCCGCAATGCCTGTTCAAGCTCCCCGCCAATCTGAAAGATCTCATCCGCATGCGACAACGCCAATTTTCCAGCCGCGGTCAGCTCGAGTCGTCGCCCTTTACGACTGAACAACGCTGATCCCAATGCCTTTTCCAGGTCACTGAGTTGACCGCTGATCGTCTGCGGGGTCAGGTTTAACTGCTGTGCGGCACGGGCGATGCCCCCGCTGTTGGCAACTGTACGGAAATAATAGAGATGCTTGTAGTTGAGCATAGGAGCATTGCACCAAGTTTTATCGATCAAACAGCGTAAAAAAATCGAATTTTATTGCTGCTTACATCAGGCCATAATCACCGCCCTGGGTCAACTTAGGCGCGAGACCGGAGTCTGCATGCGGATAGATATCAAATCCTCGGGAATAGAACTGACTGCAACCCAGCAGGCTCAGATTAACCAACATGCTGCTCGGGTGCTGGCGCAACTCAAGCACCGAATTTCAAAGATCAGTCTGATGCTTTGTGAAGAGGATGATCCCAAAGGGATTATCGGCAAGTGCTGCACGGTGACGCTCTGCTCCCAAGGGATGGAGAATCTCGTTGTCAGCGATACTCAGGCGGAGCTCAATGCCGCTATCGAGCGCGCACTGCAACGCATCAATCGAACCTTGTTACGACGTTTGAGGCACGACAATCACCGCGTGAACAATGGAGAGTTCGGCTATGAAGAGCATTAAAGGTGATCTGGCCAGCACCGCCACACAGCAGCGTGGTAAGTTGAGCGCGCGCACCTGGGTGATCATCGGCTCGGTCATGGCAACGCTTGTCGGGGTGAGTATTTGGGCAGTATTCACGCTGCTGTCCTGGATATGGGGACAGGTGCCCGCGATCTCGGAGACGGGCATGCGTTTAGCCGCCGATAGGGGAACGCAGGTCGAGCAGACCCTGGCCAGATTCGCGGCCAGCGAAAAAAGCCTGGGCTCTGATGCGCTGACACAGATCGACCGGGTCGTACCGGGACTGGGCGCGCAACGGGATCCGGGGCGACCGAACGCCAGCAACACCCTGCCCGAGGAGGATGTCAGCGGCAGCGATCCGCAGCTGTCGGGCCGTTTTCCCGGCCTGGTCCGCAGCCATTATCGACGCCTGGAGCATACCGTTGAGGTGCAATATAGCGGCCGCGTAGCACTGCCCGAGGTGCTCGCGTTTTACGCCCGGGCCTTCGCCGCTGAAGACTTTACTCAGGAGGTGGTTGGTGCCACAGCAGAGCGAGAAGAGCACCTGTTCAGCCGCAATCAACAACGCTACCGATTACGCTTAACACGCTTACCCGATGGCTTGCTCGACGTCTGGATAGCCGCGCCCCGAACCTTGCCTTCAGCGACCTCACTGGAGAGAACGGGATTAACACAGCAGCAGTTTGCGCAATGGAACAGCCCGTTTGTATTGCGCATGTAAGCCCTATCCCCACCCAGAACTATGATCCCCTCATCATGAATGCAGCGTTTCAGACTAAGCTAAACAGCCTCCTTGAGCACCCCCGGATGCAGGCTGCGATTATCACGTTGATTCTGTTTAATGCCCTGTTGCTGGGGCTGGAGACCTCGACAGCAATCATGGACCGCTATGGCGAGCTTATCCTCAGCCTGGACCGATTTATTCTGGTGCTCTTTGTCATTGAAATCGGTGCCCGCCTGTATGCACGCGGGCGTGCGTTCTGGCGCGATCCCTGGTGCCTGTTCGATTTTGCGGTGGTGGCCATTGCGCTGTTGCCTGCGACCGGCCAGTTTGCAGTATTGCGGGCATTAAGAGTGCTGCGCGTGCTGCGATTATTGACCGCTGTGCCAGCACTGAGGCGCGTGGTCGGGGCTCTTCTATCGGCAATACCCGGACTGGGTTCGATCGCGTTGGTATTAGTGATTATCTATTACGTGTTTGCGGTCATCGCCACCCACCTTTTCGGCGCTGCCTATCCAGAATGGTTCGGCAGTCTCGGCGGCTCGTTTTACACCCTGTTCCAGATCATGACCCTGGAGAGCTGGTCCATGGGCATCGTCCGCCCGGTGATGCAACAATACCCCTACGCCTGGGCCTTCTTCGTGCCTTTTATCCTGGTCGCCACCTTCACCATCCTCAACCTGTTTATCGCGATCATCGTCAGCGCGATGCAAACTTACACCGAGTCGGAAAAGCAGCAAACTGCGCAGTTGATCACGGACGCGAGAACCCACACCGAAGACGACCTGCATGCCGAGGTGTGCAAGTTGCGGCACGACATCCATGAACTTAAACAGTTGCTCTGTGTGGCTGCAGAACAACATCACAGCCTGCCAGAAAACACCCTCAGCAGCAGGGGAGCCAAAAGGAGCCGGTTATGAAATGTCCCGTCTGTAAAGATGAAAATCTGCTGATCACCGAACGCCCTCTCCTCAGGGACAGGGATATCCGCCCAAGCGGCGCAAATCATTCCTTGAAGAACTGTTTTGACTCATAACTGGGTGGACAAATAGGCCCCCTAACTATTTGTCCATCGCCCCTAAAATCTGCCGCAGACGCGAATAACTGATTGATTTTTGGGGATAGCATGGGTCTTAGAGCCATATTTATGCATCCTCGCGCCTGCTATTAACCCGCTGGGTTAATAACCACCAGGCAGAGAAAAAACTGTCGCCGGTTCGATCAACGGCAAATCCACAACCTTAAGGAAACCAAATACCGTGAGCGAAACAACGACTAAGCCCTTAGTAGGTATTATTATGGGATCGAAATCTGACTGGGACACCATGCGCCATAGCGTCGACATTCTGATCCAGCTTGGCATCCCCCACGAGGTCGAGGTCGTTTCGGCCCACCGCACCCCCGACAAGCTGTTCAGCTACGCGGACACCGCCGACACGCGTGGCCTGGAAGCGATCATTGCCGGTGCCGGTGGCGCCGCACACCTGCCGGGCATGGCGGCCGCCAAAACCGCGCTACCGGTACTGGGCGTTCCGGTGCAATCCAAGGCGCTCAACGGCATGGACTCGCTGCTCTCTATCGCGCAGATGCCAGCAGGTATTCCGGTGGGTACCCTGGCCATTGGGCGTGCCGGGGCCGTAAACGCGGCCTTGCTGGCCGCAGCGATGCTGGCCAATAAATACCCCGAGATTAAAACCGCACTTTGCGCTTACCGCCAGACCCAAACTGAGACGGTTCTCGCGGATGCCGATCCGCGCGGGGCTCAAGCATGAATATCGGCATCCTCGGGGGCGGCCAACTTGCCCGCATGCTGGCTCAGGCCGGACGCCCGCTGGGGCAGAACTTTATGTTTCTGAGCCCCGACATCCCCTCCTGTGCGGCCCCCTACGGCGAGCACCTGCAGGCGCGTTACGACGACGAGACCGCGCTGCAGCGCTTAGCCCAATGGGCCGATGTAGTGACCTACGAGTTTGAGAATGTGCCCGCCCCAAGCATCCAGTTCCTGGAGGCAAGAGTCAGGGTACATCCTTCATCCAGTGCCCTGGAGGTCTCTAAGAACAGAGTCCGTGAGAAAACCGAGTTCCAGCACCTGGGCATTGCGACGGCTGAGTTTGCAGCGGTCGATTCTGCGGCAAGCCTGACGGAGGCCGTAGCCCGAATCGGCTTTCCGGCCATCCTGAAAACCCAGACCGAGGGCTACGACGGCAAGGGCCAGGTAGTATTAAGATCTGCTGAGGATGTTGCGGGGGCCTGGCAGGCATTGGACACGGTGCCCTGCATCCTTGAGGCGATGGTCAGCTTCGATCGGGAACTATCGATCATCGCCGTCCGCTGCGCGACGGGGGCAAAAGTCTTTTATCCATTGTCTGAGAACTACCACCGCAATGGCATCCTGCGCTTATCGCTGAGCCGCCCCGGTGACCCGATGCAGGCTGCCGCCGAGGCGCTGATTACGCGGTTACTCGATCATCTTGATTTTGTCGGGGTTCTGACCCTGGAACTGTTCCAGGTGGGCGATCGGTTACTGGCCAACGAGATCGCCCCGCGGGTACACAACAGCGGACACTGGACCATTGAGGGAGCCGCCACCTCGCAATTTGAAAATCACCTCCACGCCGTCACGGGTCAACCCTTGGGGGATACCGGGATCAGCGCAGACTCAGCCATGGTCAATATTATCGGCACCCTGCCGAATCATATTCAGTCCCAGGTACCCGGCGCCCACCTTCACAGTTACGACAAAGCCGAGCGCCAAGGGCGTAAGATCGGCCATCTCACCCTGGTCAGTAATGATCCTGCTACGCTCCGCGAACAAACTGCCCGGTGCCTGCGATGGGTTGGTGAGAGCGATCTGGCGAGCCGTCTTAGTGACGGAAAAACCCCTGTAAGGGTCAGCTAATTACCTAAAAAAAGAGCACTAAGAGCGCCCTCCCCAGTGCTCAATGGCATCCACAAATGCGCTCAAAAAACTGTTCGCGTGATGCCCGTCCAGGGCGCGGTGATCGATGCTTAAGGAGACATAACAGATCGGTTTTATCACCATCGTATCGACACCGGCAACCGTTTCGACCACCACCCGCTTGTCCAGCTTGCCCACACCGAGAATCGCGACCTGCGGCTGATTGATGATAATCGGTGCCGCAAACAGACTGCCACTGACCCCGTGATTGGAGATAGTGAAGGTGCCATTTTGCATATCGGCCGGCGTCAGCGTCCGGTTGCGAGCCTGTTCGGTCTGTTGGGTTAACGCCCGGGCGATCTCGAACAGCGTCATCGATTGCACCTGCTGCACCACCGGCACCACCAACCCGTCATCACCCAGCGCGGTTGCGACGCCGATGTTGATATCGTCGAACAGCTCCAGCGCATCCTCATGGAAACGCGCATTAACCTGCGGCACCGCCTTGAGCGCAACGGCCGAGGCGGCAATAAAATAGGCGCTGAATGTCAGCTTCACCCCCAGCCCGGCAAACTCTTGCTGATGCCAGCGGCGGTGTTCGATAACGTTGCTCAGGTCCATCTCAAACACGCTGGTCACATGCGGCGAGGTGTGCAGCAAGCTGGCAACCATATGCTTGGCGATCGCTTTGCGCATCGGCGTATGCGCCACCAGTGTCCCCTGCAACGGCCGGGGTGAACGCTCACTCGAGGCATAGGGAGAGTTTTGGCAAGCGCCCTCTAGCGGATGCGGATGGATTGGGGTTCGCGTGGCAAGGTACGCGTTGACGTCATCGCGCGTCACCCGTCCGCGGCGACCGCTACCCGCAATCATGCCGATATCCAGACCGTGCTGGCGTAACAAGCGTCGTACCGCCGGGCCAATCAGCGTACGCGCGTCGCTGTTGTTAGAGATAGAACCAGTTGAGATCGAACCGGCTGAGTTAGACCGATCTGAGTGAGAAAGAGCCGAATCCAAACCTGCTGGGTTCGAATGCACAGGGTGATAAGGCGCCAATTCCGCACACACTGACTCCGAGGCCGTAGACGGCTCAACAGCGCAACTTTCGGCAAACGCATCCGGGGCGCTGTCATTGGCAGCCAGACGCCCGAGAATGGCCTCGACCGCAATCTCATCGCCTTCGTTGGCCAGGGTTTCCTGCAGTACACCATCCGCGGGAGAGCAGATCTCCATGGCGACCTTATCGGTCTCCAGCTCGATGATCGGATCGCCACTTTTGACCGTACTACCCACCGCAACCAACCACTTGCTCAGCGTCGCCGAGGTGCCTTCCAGCTGCGCAGCGGACAAAATAATATCTATTGAATGACTCATTCCGACAACCCCGTTAGATTTCGATCAACGCCTGCATCGCGGCCGCGATGCGTTCACTGCTAGGCACTGCCGCCTGCATCAGCTGCAGGTTGTGCGGCACCGGAATGTTCGGCATCGCCATCCGCTCGATCGGCGCATCCAGATCAAAGAACGCCTCCTTGGCCAGGACGGCGGCGATCTCGGCGCCAAAGCCGGCGGTCAGGTTGTCTTCATGTACGATCAGACAGCGACCGGTCTTCTTCACCGAGGCCAGCACCGAGGCTTGATCCCAGGGCTGAAGGGTGCGCAGATCGATCACCTCGATACTCAATTGCAGTTGCTTGGCGGCAATTTCACAGCGTTCGACCATCGCCCCCCAACAGACCACCGTCAGCTTATCGCCAGCGATCAAGGTGTTGGCTTTGCCGAAGGGGATCACATAGGCATCGCCCGGATAGGGTCGGCGTGCCCAGCGATCATCGAGCAGGGAGCGGTGCTCGAAGAAGATGGTGGGGTTGTTGTCACGCAGGGCATAACGCAACAGTCCGGCCGCATCCTCGGCATTTGAGGGCATAACGACCTGCCAGCCGGTCTTGTGGGCCCACTCCACCTCGTCAGACATCGAGTGCCAGGGATCGCCACGGCCGGCAAAACCACCCGGAATCCGGATCACCATCGGTGCCGCAAACTGGTTATGGGTGCGCCAGCGCATGATCCCGGTATCGGTAATCTGCTCGGCCGCAGGCTCGGCATACTTTCTGAACTGAATCTCGGGTACCGGCATCAGCCCCGACAGCGCCATACCTACGGCGCGCCCGATAATGCCCTCTTCCGACAGGCTGGTGTCGAACACCCGATGATCGCCATATTTGGCGTTGAGTCCGAGGGTCGCGGCATGCACTCCGCCTTTGGGCCCCACATCTTCACCAAACACCAGCACCTTGGGGTTGGTCGCCAGTTCATAGTCCAACACCTTGCGGATGGCGGCGAGCATGTTAATTCGAGCGCCCTCGGGCTGAGGCGTTGCGCTGCTCGGTGGAAACCGGTGGGCATCGGCATGC
>SDWN01000018.1 GCA_004195305.1 Neptunomonas sp.
CTGGAGCAGGAAAAAGAGCGCTACGTGTGGCTGTTCGAGAACGCCCTGCACGGTATTTTCCAGGCCCGAATCGATGGCCCGGTCACCGCCGCCAACCCCGCTATCGCACGCATCTGTGGTTACGATTCGGCCGAACAGTTTCAACAGATCGAGCAGATCGGCGAGCAGCTGTTTTACCCCGAGGATTACCGCCGCTTACTCCAGCTGCTCAAGCACGATGGCCAGAAGGTCGGTTTTGAAACCCAGTTTCGCACCCGCAGCGGCGCACCGGTCAGCATCTCCACTAACGTCCTGCTAAAGGATCGCGAACAGGGGCTGATCGAAGCCTTTGTGCAGGATATTACCGGCCGTAAACAAGCCGAAGCGGCGCTGAATCAGCTCAACACGGAACTGGAACAGCGGGTCAACGACCGGACCCGGGAACTCAGTGCGGTCAACAACCAGCTAAGCTCGGTCAACCAACACCTGCGCCAGGAGATTCAGGAGCGGACCCAGATTGAAGCGGCTCTGCAAACCGCCAAGCAAGACGCCGAAGACGCCAACGCCAGCAAGGATAAATACTTGGCGGCTGCCAGCCATGACCTGCTGCAACCCCTCAATGCGGCCCGTCTGCTGATCTCTGCCCTGCAGGACAAAAGCCTGGGGGCCGAAAACCAACGGCTGGTGGAGCGCACCCATGAGGCCCTCGGCGGCGCGGAAGCTCTGCTCACCGACCTGCTGGATATCTCTAAATTAGACGCCAATGCGGTCACCGCTGATCTGACCCTGTTCAGCGCCGCCGAGCTGATCTCGGCACTCACCTCCGAATCGGAACCCCTGGCTCAACAAGCTGGCTTAGGCTTCACTAGCATCAGCTGCCATGCCATCATTCGCAGCGATTCACGCCTGCTGATGCGGATCCTGCGCAATTTTATCAGCAACGCCATTCGCTATACCGAGCAGGGCCGCATTGTGCTCGGCTGCCGCCGTCGCGGTAGCCAACTTGAGCTGCAGGTACTCGATACCGGCCCCGGCATACCCGCAGATAAGCGCCAGGATATCTTTCGCGAATTTCACCAGCTTAGCTCTCACCACGACGGTACCCGACCGACCCAGAGTTTTGGCCGCAGTAAGGGGGTCGGACTTGGCCTGGCCATTGTCGACCGGATTGCGACGATGCTCGACCACCGCATTGAACTCCGCTCCTGTCCCGGTCGCGGCTCCTGCTTCTCAATCAGGGTACCGATAGCCACGTCGATCACCCCTTACAAACCACAGCATACGGCTCCCCCGTCCCCCGCGCTGAGATCGGATCTGACAGCTGTCCGGGTGTTGGTGATAGAGAATGAAGAGTCGATCCGCATCGGTATGACCGCGTTACTGCAGCAGTGGGGCTGCGAGATAGAAACCGCCGATGGTATAAAACAGGCGCAGAGCGCGTATGCAGGCCAAGCCCCCGACATTATTCTGGCCGATTATCATCTGGATCAGGGCGTTACGGGTGTCGAGGTTCTCGAGGCACTTAACCAGGGCTACCAGTCGAGTCAACAACCCATCCCCCCCGCCATCATGATCACCGCAGACCGTAGCGATGTGATCCTTAAACTTTTTCAGCACAAGGGCTTAACGCGACTTAACAAGCCGATCAAACCCGGAAAATTGCGGGCACTGATGAGCCATCTGCTGAATCCTAACCCATAACTTTTAAGTCACAAGCAAATAATGACTTTTGTCACTATGTTGATAATTAGTCTATTCGCAGCAGTACCAAAGTAGCAACCTTTTCGATCCGCCCGCCAATAGGTTCAACCCCAGCCCACGCCTACCATCTCCCTTAACAATAACAATGATAAGGGAGCCCGCCCATGCACCTGGTAACCCCACAGATCGCTATCGGCAGCCGTGACGACGCCGCCAATCCGCAACTATTGGCGCAGTTCGGTATCGACGCCATTCTGAGTTTGGAGCCGGTCCGACTGACCCGCCCAGCGGCCTGCCAGATGACCCTACAGGTCAAGGATCGTATCGCCCTGCCTGCTGCCGTTATCGAACAGGCGGTTGGCTTCATCCATCAACAACTGCTGCAGGGGCGCCGGGTCATGGCGCACTGCCAGATGGGCATCTCCCGTTCACCGGCGCTGGTGCTGGCTTACCTGCATCAGCATCAGGAGCTCTCGCTCAGCCAGGGATTAGCATTGATCCAACAAGCCCGCCCTCATGCCGAGCCGCATCCTGTGCTGATGGCATCACTGCAGCAGTATTTTCAGCGCCAGGCCGGTGAACAACCGGCTTTGCAACCCCGCTCAGGTGACCAATCGCAGAAGTTGGCGTCATGAAACTCTGCCGTTTTCTGCATCACCGTGATGGCCTGGAGAAGATCGAGCAGGGCATCGCCGAGCCCGAACAGCAGACCCTCTACACCGACACCCAGCAATTCCACTTCGATGAGGTCAGGCTGCTGGCGCCGCTGCAACCGGGCAAGATCGTCTGTGTCGGGCTCAACTACATCGGCCATCAGTTCGATGGCCACGCACTGCCCGAGCAGCCGCTGATATTCCTCAAACCCGGCAGCGCCGCAACGGGTCCTGATGCCGTGATCCCCTTCCCGGCGCAGAGCCAGCAGATCGATTTTGAAGGTGAACTGGGGTTGGTGATCTCGCGGCCTGCCTACCAGATCGCCCCGGACCGGGTCGCCGAGCATATTCTCGGGTACTGCTGCGGCAACGACGTCACCGCCCGCGATATTCAGGATCTGGAGCAGAGTCATACCCGGGCCAAAAGCTTTACCGGTTTTGCCCCCTTTGGCCCCTGGCTGGAAACCGACTTTGACCCGAATCATTTTGAACTACGCACCTTCCTTAACGGCGAATTAAAGCAGCAGGCCAGCAGCGATGAACTGCTATTTTCGATTCCGGAGCTGGTCAGCTTTATCAGCCAGATCATGCCGCTGGACGCCGGAGACTTGATCCTCACCGGGACGCCGCAGGGAATGGGGCCGATGCAGCCAGGCGACGAAGTAATCGTCGATATCAGCGGCATCGGCAGCCTCAGCAACCGCCTCGGTCAGTCTTGTCAGCGGCACCAGAACCACCCGATGATCACCCAACAGGAGCTGCGTTGTGGCTGAGTTAACCCCTACTACCCACACTACCCATACTACCGAGACATCGTTTATCGACCTGTCGGCCAACGAGAACCCCCTCGGGCCGTCGCCCAAAGCGCTGCGTGCCATCGAGCAATCTCTCAGCGGCCTGCACCGCTACCCGGAAAAAGATGGCGATCCGCTACGCGATGCGCTGGCACTGCAGCATGGCCTTAACCGCGAGCAACTGCTACTCGGCAACGGTGCCACCGAACTGCTGGAGTTTGCCGCCCGTGCCTGCCTCAGCCATCACGCGGATGAACCTGCCGAAGCGCTGATCGCCACCCCCTGTTTTATCCCTTATCAAAAAGTTATTCAGCGCGCGGGCGGCACGCTGGTCAGCATTCCCTGCTCCCTCGGTGAGGATCCGCTCGATGCGCTGTTGGCGGCGGTGACCGGGCGTACCCGACTGATCATTCTCGGTACCCCCAATAATCCGACCGGTTCAACGATCAAACAGACCTCACTGGAGCGCTTTGTTGCCGCACTGCCCAAGCAGGTTCTACTGGTACTCGACGAGGCGTATATCGAGTATATCGATCACCCCGAGTGTGCCGACAGCCTGCGGCTGCTCGCCCAGGGTCACAACCTGTTATTGCTACGTTCGCTGTCCAAGGCCTATGGCCTGGCCGGGTTACGGATCGGCTACGCCCTGGGTACAACGGCCTTAATCGACCAGCTCAACGGTCAACGCCAGCACTACAACACCAACACGCTGGCGCAGGCGGCGGCGCTGGCGGCCATTGCCGATCAGGACCACCTCAGCGCAACCCTGGCCAACAACCGTCTGGGACGCGATTATCTGGATCGTGCATTCCGTGCCCTGGGGCTTAACTTTCTACCCACCCAAGCCAATTTTTTTCTGCTCGAGGTCGGCGACGGCGATGCCTGGGTGCAGGGTCTGGCGCAGCAAGGGATTCGGGTTAAGCCGATGGATCGTTACCTATTGCCGCACCATATCCGCATCAGCATCGGTCTGCCGCATCAGAACCAGGCGTTGGTAGCAGCACTGCAGCAGCTGCTTCATATCCGCGCTGAACCGCAACTCAATCAACCCTGCTCACGGCTACGAATCCAACAACCAAGCCAGCAATCTATCCAACAACCGATCCAACAACCGATCCAACAACCAAGCCAGAAAAAAACCCAGCAGCGGCTTTCCGCATGAGTTTGTTTCTGCGCAATAAGCCACAGCGCTAACAATAAAAATTAAGGAGACAACAATGGTGATGATCATGGCCCCTGGGGGCACCAAAGAGATGGCGCTGGGCGTACTCGATGCCGGTGCCGATGCCACCTACGTCGGCGTGCAGGGCTGGAGTCGTCGTGGTAACCAAGACGAACTGAGCGACGACGATATCCGTTATGTGATCGATTATGCCCTGGCGCGCGACAAGGATGTCCGCATCGTCGTCAACACTCAGCCCAGCTCGATCGAGATCCCGATGTTTCTGGAACGGGTCAAGATGTACCACGAGTGGGGCGCCAAGGGCTTCATGATCTCCGATATCGGCTGCATGAAGCTGGTCAACGAACAGATCCCTACCGCGCAGATCCACACCAGTGTCGGCTGCGGCATCACCAACTACGCCGACGTCCATTTCCTCAGCGAACTGGGTGCCAGCTACGTGGTGCTGCCCTACCGCTTGAGTGTTGAGGAGATCCGCCAGATCAAACAGGAAAACAACGTCGGTATCGAAGTGTTTCTGTTCAAGACCCCTGCGGGCGGCAAGATCTGCCCCGGCAAATGCATGATGAGCAGCTACTTCAGCTTCGAACGCTGGCTCGATGAGCAGGGTAAAGACCATTTCTTCGGCAGCGCCAGCCGCGGTGGCGATTGCCTGCGGGTCTGTCAGACGATGTGGGATCTGGAGACCGCCGAGCAGCAGATCGAGCAAGAGATCACCATCAAGGAAAACCCGTCGCTGTGGCTGAATGAGCTACCGGCTTACCTGCACGCCGGGGTCGAGTGCCTCAAAGTGCCGGGCCGTGACCGCTCCACAGGACTGGTGATGGACCTGACCAGCTGCTACCGCCGCGCGGTCGACGACATCCTCAGTTGCGATAAGCCTGACCTTTCAAGCTACGAAATCGAGCTGCAGGCACTGCGTGTGCGTTGGCAGCTCGAACGCGGCAAGCGTGACGACCGACTGATCGATTCGGCGCTGGCCGCCTCCAGCCGCTCGCTGATCTCGACCGATCGCCTGAGCGTCTGAACCGCCCTGTGAGTAGAACGCCCCAAGACTGATCGGGGCCAACCTGATCGCATGAAAACTGCCATCGACACCCTAACAATAAGGAACACCAGCATGTTTGAGCTATCGACCAACTGCGCTAACCCCAAGCAACTGCGCCAGACCGATTTTTCCGACTTTGATGCGGTCTACCTCGGCGACTTCTCCTGTATGGAGTACCCCAACAACTACTGCTCGCATCCGGAGCTGCTTGAAGCCGCCGTCAACCAACTCAAAGCACAACATAAAAAGGTCTATCTGCGCCTCTATGCCACCCCTGGTAACGAAGACCTGCCGCAAGTGCGGGAGATGATCGAGGCGGCGTTAAAGCTGCCGTTCGATGCGTTCGAGGTGCACAACCTCGGGGTGCTGCGCATTCTGCAGCAGATGGGTTCGACCCTACCGGTACACCTGGGTGTGTTCGGTAACCTGTACACCGATGCCTCGGCACGGGTACTGAAAGATTTTGGCGTCACCCGGGTCTACCCCAATCCCGAACTGAGCCTGACCGAGATCCACTACATCCGCGAGCAGACCCCGATCGAGGTGGTGCTGCCGGTGCACGGCAAGATCCCGCTGGTGATCTCCGAGACCTGTTTTATCATCGAGAACAGCCAGAGCTGCGCCAAAAAAGTAGACAGCAACGGCAATAGCGTCTGCAGCTTCCCCTGCTCGCAGGACTACTGGCTCAACCGCAGTAACGGCCAGTGGGTGCTCAAGGACACCGGCCGCATGACCCTGTCCGGTAAAGACCTGTGCATGATCGAGCATATCCCCGAGCTGCTGCAGGCCGGCCAGAGCTACTTCTACATCCAGAGCCACGGCGAGACCCCGGAGTACGTCGAGACCACCGGTCGACTCTACCGCCAAGCGCTGCAACAGGCCGAGGCGGGCAACCGCAGCGACGCCCCCCAAGCCGAGATGGATGTCCTGAATGCGTTGTCCAAAGAGGGTCTTTGCAACGGTTACTACTTTGAAGGTGCAGGCCAGACCTATATCGCGAGGGGCTGATCATGCAATCTTCTGCGACACACGCAAACAACTACCGCCCCTACCTGCTGGCACCGGCCGGTTCGCTGGAAATGGCCAAGATAGTGGTGGATGAGGGCGCCGATGCGCTCTATATGGGGCCACTGGGCTGGAGCCGCCGTCCCTACGAGTCGGAGATGACCGACGAGGATATCCGCGAGGCGATCGACTACGCCCAGAGCCGCGGGTGCGATGCGCGCATCGTCCTCAACACTTTTCCCAGCCCGCTGGAGATGGAGGCCTTTACCGATAAGGTCAAGCTGTTCGGCGGCTGGGGAGCATCGGGCTTTATCGTCACCGATGTCGGTGCCATCCGTCTGATCCGAGAACTACTACCCGAGACTCAGATCCACGTCAGCATCGGCAGCGGCATCACCAACGCGATGGACGGCGATTTCTACCAGCAGGTCGGTGCCGATCTGCTGATCCTGCCCTATCGCTGGGGTGAAGCGGAGATCGATACCCTGCGCGAAACCAGCAGTATAGGGCTGGAGGTGTTTCTGTTCGAGACGGTCCAGACCGGCAAGATCTGCCCCGGCAAATGCATCATGAGTTCCTACCTCAAGTTCCGCGAGTGGCAAGAGATCGAGGGTGACCGCGACTTCCATGGCAGCGCCAACCGGGGTGCCAAGGAGTGCTACCGGGTGTGCCAGACCCATTGGGGTTTTAGTTCAGACAACCGTTCCGACAACGCTGCCGTCAACGACCAACCGCAACAACTGAAGCTGCGCAGCGATGCGCAATTGATGCTCGACCAGTTGCCAGCCTATATCGACCGAGGCGTGGAGTACTTCAAGCTCTCCGGGCGCGAACGGCCGATCGAGATGATCCGTGATCTGGTGCGCTTCTACCGCCGTGTATTCGACGCCATCCTTGATGGCAGCCAGACCGACATGTCGGTCTATCACGCCGAGATGGACCAGCTGCGCCAGCGCTGGAGCAAAGCCAAATCGCGCCGCGTCGGCACCCTGATGGCACGCGCTAAAAGCTATAGCGGTGACGAACCCGCGGCCAGCGACACGGCGGTGAGTAGCATCCAGCCGCTGGCGCTGAGCGATCCTATTCACGCGAACGACGCGGTACCGGCCAATGCCTGATCAGCAACCCAACCGCCCCGCCGAAGACGCACCACTAGGCACCTTAAAGGCAGCATTCGAGTCGACCGGCAGTCCGCACTGGATCATGTATACGATCCAGCGC
>SDWN01000258.1 GCA_004195305.1 Neptunomonas sp.
TTCACCTTCAGGCAGACGCAGGGTCAGCTCTTTGATGAAGGTAGCCACGTTGGGGTTGGATTCAACCGTACACTCCCACTTCTTGACGCCGAAGACTTCGTCTTCAACTTCGACCTTCATGTCCTGCTTAACCGCAACCTGACACGACAGACGCCAGCCTTCACGCGCCTGACCTTTGGTGAAGTGCCCCTCTTCGGTCGGCAGCATCTCGCCACCGCCCTCTTCGACGATACACTTACACTGCGCACAGGTACCACCGCCACCACAGGCTGATGACAGGAAGATCCCTTGTCCAGCCAGAGTGCCCAGCAGCTTGTCGCCAGCTGGGGCATGGATGGTTTTATCAGGATCACCATTGATCTCGATCTTCACATCGCCACTGGAAACCAGCTTGGAGCGGGCAAAAAGAATCACCGCTACCAGTGCCAGTACCACGACCGTGAACATAACTACACCGAGTATAATTTGTTCCATGTTCGTTTAACCTTTTCTTGTTCTGTACCGTACAGCCTTACAGCTGCACCCCAGAGAAGGACATAAAGCCCATCGACATCAGACCGACTGTGATGAAGGTGATACCCAGGCCGCGAAGGCCGTGTGGTACATCGGAGTACTTCAGCTTCTCACGGATCCCCGCCAGAGCGGTGATCGCGAATGCCCAGCCGATACCAGCCCCCAGACCATAAACCACGGACTCGCCGAAGTTGTAGTCACGCTCTACCATGAACAGCGCACCGGCCATGATGGCGCAGTTAACGGTGATCAGCGGCAGGAAGACTCCCAGCGCGTTGTAGAGCGGTGGGAAGTACTTATCCAGAATCATCTCCAGAATTTGCACCATCGCAGCAATTACGCCGATGTACGAGATCAGACCCAAGAAGCTCAGATCAACATCCGGCAGTCCGGCCCAGGCCAGTGCTCCGTCAGCCAACAGGTAGCTGTAGATCAGGTTATTGATCGGTACGGTGATACCCAATACCACGACAACAGCCACTCCCAGACCCATTGAGGTCTGCACTTTCTTGGAGATGGCGATAAAAGTACACATCCCCAAGAAGAAGGCCAGTGCCATGTTCTCGATGAAGATCGCCTTAACCAGCAAACTTATATAATGTTCCATCGTTTATTCGCCTCTGCTTACTTGGTGTTGGGGGCAATGGTGAAATCTGCCGCTTCCACCTGATTCTTCTTCCAGGTACGAAGACCCCAGATCATCAGTCCGATGACGAAGAAAGCAGACGGAGGTAGCAGCATCATACCGTTGGCCACATACCAGCCACCGTTATTGACCAGAGACAGCACCTCGAAGCCAAACAGCGAACCGGAACCGAACAACTCGCGGACAAATCCAACGAACATCAGTACCGCACCGTATCCCAGTCCGTTACCGATACCGTCCATGAAGCTGATCCCAGGAGGATTCTTCATGGCGAAGGCTTCGGCGCGGCCCATTACGATACAGTTGGTAATAATCAGGCCAACAAATACCGACAGTTGCTTGGACAGGTCGTAAGCAAAGGCTTTGAGCACCTGGTCGACCACGATTACCAACGAGGCGATGATAGTCATCTGTACGATGATCCGAATAGCACCCGGTATATGGTTACGGATCGCGGAGATAAACAGGTTCGAAAACGCCGTTACCGCGATAACCGCCAGACTCATCACCAGCGCCACATTCAACGAACTGGTTACCGCCAGGGCAGAACAGATACCCAGGATCTGCAGAGCGATCGGGTTGTTCTCGACGACCGGAGTCGTCAGGACTTCTTTAGCAGTCACTTTAGCCATGATTACACCTCACCCGCACGCAGTTTAGCCAGGAAGGGAGCGTAGCCATTCTCGCCCAGCCAGAACTGAACTAGATTGGTTACACCGTTAGCGGTCAGCGTCGCTCCGGCCAGACCATCAATCTGATGGGCAGCAGCCTTGTTAGCGGGATCGACCTTACCCTTGATCAGACCGATAGCTGCCGTGCTGGCGTCATTGCTGGCGAACACTTTCTTGCCAGGCCATGACGCTTTCCAGCGAGGATTGTCGACTTCGCCACCCAGACCCGGAGTCTCTGCGTGCGAGTAGAAACCCAGACCGACGACAGTATTTAAGTCACCTTCCAGTGCCATAAAGCCATACAGCGTTGACCACAGCCCCTTACCGTGAATTGGCAGAATCAAGGTCTCAACCACATCGCCGCTCTTGACCATATACAGGGTCTTATAACGGGCATGCTTCTTGATACCGGCCTGATCTTGATCAGAGGTCAATTTAACCGCCTGCTCGGGATCCTTCACCGCTTTGGCTTCATCGTAAGTAGCAGGGTCGATATCGTCGGCCCAGCTGTTGGTTTGCATATCCAGAACCCGAGCCACCACAGAGCTGTCGAACAGCTCATTAACATCTTTACCGGTAGCATCGATGTTGGCAGCAGCCAGGATATTGGTCTTCTTATCCAACGCCTTGTTAGCCAGCTGCAGAGGCTTCAAGCCTACCGCTGCGGCTGATACGAGCACTGCGCAAACCACACACAGAGAGATCGTAACGATCAGCGTTTTGGAGATCGTATCGTTATTAGCTGACATTGCGTAACTTCCTCCGCTTGATGTTGGCCTGCACCACGAAATGGTCGATCAATGGTGCAAACAGGTTGGCAAACAGGATTGCCAGCATCATGCCTTCAGGGAAGGCCGGGTTGACCACACGGATCAGCACCACCATCAGCCCGATCAACGCGCCGAAGTACCACTTACCCTTATTGGTCATCGAGGCAGACACCGGATCGGTCGCCATAAACAACATACCGAATGCGAAACCACCCAGAGATAAGTGCCACCAGAACGGCAGACCAAACATCGGATTAGTATCGGAACCGATCATATTGAACAGTAACGTGGTCGCTATCATGCCGACCATGACGCCAGCAACGATACGCCAGGCTGCGATCTTGAAGAACATCAGTGCCGCGCCACCGATCAGGATAGCAAGCGTGCTCACCTCACCCACAGAACCCTGGATATTACCGATAAAGCTATCCATCCAGGTGATGTTGTTGGCCAGAATCTCTTCCACTCCACCTACTGCCGCCAGACCTAGCGGGGTCGCACCGGCAAAGCCGTCAACTGCAGTCCAGACCGCGTCACCCGACAACTGAGCCGGATAGGCAAAGAACAGGAACGCACGTCCCGCCAACGCCGGGTTGAGGAAGTTTTTGCCGGTACCACCGAACACTTCCTTACCGATCACGACACCAAAGCTGATACCCAGCGCTACCTGCCACAGTGGGATCGATGGTGGCAGAATCAGCGCAAACAGGATAGAGGTCACGAAGAAACCTTCGTTCACTTCATGGCCACGCTTCATCGCAAACAGTACTTCCCAGAATCCGCCAACAATAAAGGTGGTCAGATAGATGGGGAGCCAATATACGAAGCCGTAGATAAAGTTATCCCAGCTACTTAGGGGGTCATGCCCCGCCAGCGCATCGATGAGGCTGCCACGCCAGCCTTCAGCCTCGGTCAGACCTCCTGCTATTGCGGTGTTTGCCTGGAAACCCAAAAAGTAGGCACCCGCAAAAACAGCCGGGAAGGTACAGGCCCACACCAGGATCATCATCCGTTTCAGGTCAACCATATCGCGCACGTGCGATGCGGTCTTAGTTACCTGACCCGGGGTGTAGAAAATGGTATCGGCCGCTTCATACAGGGCATACCAATTTTCGTATTTACCGCCTTTATGGAAATGCGGCTCCATCTTGTCGAGAATATTTCTGATGCTCACGAATTAGCCCTCCTTCAAGATGTTGGTCAGGTTGTCGCGAAGGATTACGCCGTACTCATACTTACCGGTACAGGCATAAGTACAGAGTGCCAGATCCTCTTCGTCCAACTCCAGAGCACCCAATGCGATCGCTTCATCCATATCACCCACCACCAGCGCACGTAGCAACTGAGTTGGCAGAATATCCAGCGGCATCACCTCTTCAAACTGCCCAACCGGCACCATGGCTCGCTCGGAACCGTTGGTGGTGGTGGTAAAGTCGAACAACTTGCCCGCTTTCAGCTTGCCTGTGACGATATTCAGCAACGAGTGTTTCTCAGCACCAGGAGCGATCCAACCCAAAAAGTCGCGTGAACGGCCTTCGAGCAGCACACTGATCTGGGTGGCATAGCGTGACAGGTAGGCCAGAGCCCCTTCTGCGGTACGGCCATTAAACACCGAACCGGAAATGACCCGGTTATCCGCATTTTTGACCAGGCCCGCAACCAGCTGGTCTGTATTAGCCCCTAGACGGGTACGGATAAGGATGGGGTCAGGTACTTGCGGGCCTGCCAAGGAAACTACGCGCTCAGTCCACAGAGCACCGGTTTCAAACAGCTTGCCGACAGCGATAACGTCCTGATAACCAATGGTCCAAACCACTTTATTCTCATTCACAGGATCGAGGAAGTGGATATGGGTACCGGCGTTACCCGCAGGATGGATACCGCTAAACTCCTGCACGGTCGCTTCTGCAGCGGCCGGTACAGCAGCACCCGCGGCTTTACACAGGTACAGTTTGCCCTGAACCAGCTTGGACAAAAACTGCTGACCAGCAACAAACGCGTCTTTCTGCTCGGCGATGATCACAGCAGGATCAGCAGCCAGCGGATTGCTGTCCATCGCAGTGATAAAGATCGAGTTAGGCGCGCTCTCAGGGGCCGGGACCATACTGAACGGACGCGTACGCAACGCGGTCCACAGACCCGATTCAACCAGATTCTCAACGACTTGCTCGCGCGTGACCTGCGCGGCATCGTACTTAGAAAATTCTACAGCATCGCTACCATCAACATCGATTACGACAGACTGCAATACACGTTTTTCACCACGGTTAATCGCCGACACCACTCCACTAGCAGGAGCGGTGAATTTGACACCGGGCGTTTTCTTATCGGAAAAAATCACCTGGCCGAGTTTTACTCGATCACCTTCACGGACTGACATAGTCGGCTTCATGCCGATATAATCAAATCCAACGATGGCTACTGAGTTCACCTGCGAACCATTAATAATGGTCTGCTTCGGTGCTCCGGCAATAGGTAGATCCAGACCCTTTGTGATCTTGATCATGCGCCTCACCCAATCAAAAGCTCAATGTTTCAGAGTCTTATAGAGAAAAACAGAGCAGAAAAAACACCCCCTCTCTTTTTTCTATCTAGACCCAACTAAAAAAATCGCGTAATTATAAAGATTTAACCCAGAAAACTCCACTCGCCCAAAGGCTTATATCCATCTTCAAATTGAGTATTTTCACTGAAACTCAGGCCTTTAATCAGCGACTGACAAATGGCAACAAACTACAGGGAGACTTGAACAAAAAAACCGCCCGAAGGCGGCTTATAGACCGGATGCGCTGCACGCCACCAATCCAGGCGAGCAGCACATAAAAACCGCTACCCCTCCACAGGATAAGCAGGAAGCGCCGTTTGAGTCATCTGCTGCAACATACGCACAACCTGACAGCTGTAACCGAACTCATTGTCATACCAGACATAGAGCACGCAGGAATCGCCGCTGACGATCGTCGCCAAACCATCCACAATACCTGCTGAACGCGATCCAACGAAGTCCGAAGAGACCGCCTCAGGTGAATTACTGTAATCAACCTGCTTCTGCAGATTGGAATGCAGCGCGACATGGCGCAGGAAGTCATTCATCTCTTCCTTGGTCGTGCTCTTCTCAAGGTTCAGATTCAGAATCGCCATCGATACGTTCGGGGTAGGAACCCGTATTGAATTTCCGGTCAGCTTACCTTCCATCTCTGGCAACGCCTTGGAAACAGCTTTGGCAGCACCGGTCTCGGTCAACACCATATTCAGCGCAGCTGAGCGCCCGCGGCGATCGCCCTTATGGTAGTTGTCGATCAAATTCTGATCGTTGGTATAAGCATGCACGGTTTCAACGTGGCCGTTCTTAACCCCAAACTTATCGTTAACCGCCTTCAAGATCGGCGCGATGGCATTGGTGGTACAGGATGCCGCCGACAGAATCTTGTCGTCCACAGCGATATCATGAGTATTAACACCCATAACGATATTTTTAATCCCCTTACCCGGCGCAGTCAGAATAACCCGGGAAGCACCATTGGCACGCAGGTGTAGCGACAACCCATCTTCGTCACGCCACTTACCGGTATTATCGATCACAACCGCATTGCTGATGCCGTAAGCGGTATAGTCGATGGTATCCGGGGCGTCGGCATAGATAACCTTGATCACATTACCGTTAGCGATCAGCGCATTGTTTTCTTCATCGACAATGATTGTCCCCAGGAAGGAGCCGTGAACCGAGTCACGTCGCAGCAAGCTGGCACGCTTCTCAAGATCACCACCACTACCACGAACCACGATTGCACGCAGGCGCAACGAGTGGCCACCACCCGTTTTTTCGATCAGCAGTCGCGCCAACAGACGCCCTATACGACCAAAACCGTAGAGCACAACATCGGTCGGCGTAGTTTCGTCACCATTTTTAAGCGCGCCCGCCAGCTCCTGCTGCAGGAACTCTTCGAGAGACTGGCTACCGCCCTCTTTTCGAAACTTGACCGCCAGCTTGCCGATATCAATATGGGCACGCCCAAGATCCATCTTGCTCATCGCCTGCACCACCGGATAGGTGTCATGCACAGACAGCTCTTCGCCCTCAATCTGACGCACATAACGATGCGCCTTGAGGATATTAACAACAGAACGATTGACGATAATTTTACCGAAAATAGAGGATTCAATCTCTCGGTCGCGGTAAAGACCACCAATTGTCGGAATCATAGATTCAGCAACGGCTTCACGCGCTTTCCAATCAGCAAAGACTTGTTCTTGACTCACAGGGGCTACTCCAATGGCGTCAGACGGGGGAATTTTGAGGCCGAATTATGCACTTTTATCGACGCCCGATCAAACCGCCAACCACTGAACTTTAGGCGCGAGCCGCCACACCCAGGGAGTATTCATCGCAGCAATAGCGAACATTCCCCCCACCCCTCTGACACATACGCCCATAACCTGCGCATCGACCTTCAACACGCACCCTAAGATTGCGCTCGCTAGTGCAGCCGCTACAATGCGTGCTCAACCCTTAGCTACCGGCCCCAAATATTTAATGAAACAGCTCCTGACTCCCCGGATGCCCGCCGCATCGCCGGGTAAAACCCGCTACATCGACAACCTCTGCGGCGGTGCCGGCGGCTTGCTGATTGCCGAATTGGCAGCGAGCCATGCGCAACTGACCCTGGTCGTTTCCCGCAATGTCGAAACCGCGATGCAGCTGGAAGCGGAGCTCGAATTTTATCTGCCGGGGCTGGACCTGCTTAGCTTTCCCGACTGGGAAACCCTGCCCTACGATACATTTTCACCCCACCAGGACATCACCTCGCAGCGACTGGCCTGCCTCAATCGCCTGCTGCAGCGGATGCATGGCGTTCAGGGAGCACAGAGCAAACAGGGAATATTGATCGTTCCGGCGACGGCACTGCTACAACGACTCCCGCCGCGTAGCTTTATTGCGGCCAACAGCCTGGTGCTGGAACTGGGC
>SDWN01000268.1 GCA_004195305.1 Neptunomonas sp.
TACTCCTTAAAACTCACACAGACTTTGTTGTACTGTTACAACGTTTCTTGGTTCTTATGCTCTGGCGCCCCCGATCTCTACTGCAATTGATGCTTATTGGTTTTTTTACCGTGGTTGCCCCGCTCTGTGTGGCCATTTTCTTTACGCTTCAGGCCTTTGATCGATTCGCAGTGAATAACAGTCGCATGACCCAGAACCTGGTTACGCTAACCAGAGAAGTCCAGCTGTTGCAGTCCGATCTGTTGGGCTTGGAGCGAAGCGCCGGTCAGTACCAAGCACTAGGCGAGGAAAATCTACTGGCTCTGTTTCAGCAGGGGCATCAGCGCATCGGTTCTCGCCTGCAGGATATAGAGCGGTTGGTCGACCAGGAGCGCAGTTTTTATCTGCTCACTTTAGCCGAAACGCTGGAGCAGCTTGGGGTTGGTATGCTGACACCGGCCGAGCAGTTCAACAGTGACGCGGTACTGGCGATGTTCGACAAAATTAACAGGCTGTCGCTGGAGTTTCGTCAGGCCAGTCAGCTGTATGTGGATCACCAACTTGAGCAGCAGAGGTTGGATGCGCTTGAGATCAAACGATCGCTGGTGTGGATGTTGCTGCTGCTGGCGTTTTTAACCTTGCTGGCGGTATTGTTTTTTACCTACTGGATCAACCGGCCCGTCCGCCAGCTAGAACGGGAGATCGGCTTGCTTGGTCGTGGTGATTTTAGCCACCGGATCCGGATCAGCGGACCCCAGGAGATGCAGTTATTGGGCGAACGGCTGGAGTGGTTACGGAGTAAGTTACACGAGCTGGACGAACAGAAACAGCAGTTTCTACGGCACATGTCGCATGAGCTAAAAACCCCGCTGGCCAGTCTGTGCGAGGGTGCGGATCTGATGGCAGAAGGCGTTGTCGGAACGCTCGATAGCCAGCAGCTTGAGATCGTATCGATTATTCAGCAGAACAGCGGCGAGCTGCAGCGGTTGATCGAAAACTTGCTCGATTACAATCAACTCCAGCATCATCAGCAACTCAAGACCGCGGTGGTTGATATCCAGGGGCTGTGGTTGGAACTCATCAGCAGTTATTCGATCACAATTGTGCGCAAAAAACTTATCGTTAACTGCGAAGGCCCGCCGCTGAGCTGGGTTGCAGATCCTTCGAAATTGCGTACCGTATTGGACAACCTGTTATCCAATGCTATTAGTTATTGTCCAGCGGGTGGCGAGGTGCGGGTCGACTGGCGCAAGGCGGACTCAACACTGGTTTGTGATATTAGTAACAGTGGTGAGGCGATTGCCGATGATGACGCCAGGCAGATATTTCAGCCCTTCTATCAGGGGCGCAATAAACGCAGTGGTGCGATCAAGGGGTCGGGTATCGGCTTGAGCGTCGCAAGAGAGTGTGTGCATGTCCATCAAGGAACCTTGCAGTTACTTCCCAGTGCAGCCCTGCCGGTCAACTTTCGTTTGACCCTGCCGCTACTCGAGGAGAATCTGTGAGAGTACTTATCGTTACATTTATGCTGTTACTGCTAAGTGGTTGTCAGGCTTTGATGCAAACGTTACAGGCTGTCAGGCCTCCTCAGGGCGCAGTATCACAGGCCTCAGTAGCGCTTACACAAGCGCCTTTGACGGACGATATCAATGCTTCCAATATCGATCTAGGCCACGGGTTGAACGAGGTAGAGCGGTCGTTGACGCTTACAGAGGAGCAAGCACAGGCTGAGCTGCAAGTATTGACTAAAAATAAAATCGACCAGCCTAATCGTATCTTTATCTATGCCCTGCTAAATCAACAGCTTAAGGATCTGCCGGGGTGGATACGGGCCAGGGATAGCCTGCAACAATTATCGGTGAATTCCGATTTATCTGCCCCGTTACTGCAGTTAGTGCGATTATTGCAATTCCATAATCAGTCTATGATTAATGCGGACGCGCGTCAGACCCGGCTGTTGCAAGCACTGCGGGAGGATGATGAAAAGCATCAGGCGCTGGTTGCCGAGTTGCAGCTTAGTCAGCAACAGGTTATTGAACTCTCAAACAAAATTGAAGCGCTAACGAATCTTGAGAAAAGCATGAGTATTCGTCGCGCACTGACAACAGACACTCCTAAAGGGCTTGCCGATGACTGAGCATCCTCCCCGTTTACTGGTCGTTGATGATGATCCAAGCCTGTTGCGGCTGTTGGTGCTGCGGCTCGAAGCCAAGCACTATCAGTTAGCGACTGCCACTAACGGTCAGGAAGCTTTACAGGTGCTGCGCTCCCGGGAGATCGATCTGGTTATCAGTGATCTGCGCATGGATACGATGGGTGGTATGGAGCTGTTCGAACAGGTTCAACATTACTATCCCGGGTTACCGGTGATTATTCTTACCGCACAGGGGTCGATACCCGAAGCGATAGAAGCGACTCAGCAGGGGGTGTTTGCCTTTTTAACCAAGCCGATCGATAAAGTGGCGCTGTTGGAGCAGATCGAGCGGGGGCTGAGCCTGTCCCGTGGTAATGCACCCTCGCGCGCTAACAGTGCCTGGCGGGAGAAGATTCTGTGCCGTAGCGACTTGATGGAGCAGCTACTGGCCAAGGCGTTGCAGCTCGCCGATGCTGATGTCAGTGTGCTGATCTCAGGTAACAGCGGTAGCGGCAAAGAGTTGCTGGCGCAGGCTATTCACCGTGCCAGTAATCGTGCAACAAAACCCTTTGTGGCGATCAACTGCAGTGCGTTGCCTGAGCCGCTGTTGGAGTCTGAACTGTTTGGCCATGTTAAGGGCGCGTTTACCGGTGCCGTCAGTGAACATCAGGGACTTTTTAGAGCGGCCCATCAGGGCACGCTGTTTCTGGATGAGATTGGTGATATGCCTGCTTCATTGCAGGTTAAACTGTTGCGGGTGCTGCAGGAGCGTCAGGTACGCCCGGTGGGCGGAACTCAGAGTGTGGCGGTGGATGTGCGGGTTATCTCGGCGACCCATCGCAATCTTGAAGAAGCAATGGCTGCAGGTCAGTTTCGGCAGGATCTCTACTACCGCCTTAACGTCGTAAACCTGAAGCTTCCCGACCTCAATCAGCGGGCAGAAGATATCCCCCTGCTGGCAAACTATTTTCTGCAGCAAACCGGTAAAGGGGTTTTAGGACAGGTCACCGCGTTCTCGCCAGATGCGATCAATTTATTGGTTGGGGCTTCCTGGCCTGGCAATGTCAGGCAGCTAGAAAATGTGGTACAGCAGACCGCCGCACTGTCTGGCACCCGGGTGATCCCTGCCGCATTGGTAAATCAGGCGTTGGCGCAGGAGTCAGGATTTTTACCCTCCTTTAATGAGGCGCGGCACCAGTTTGAGCGCGACTATCTGGTCAAGTTGATGCGTATGACCGAAGGCAATGTGTCCAAGGCTGCTGAGTTGGCACAGCGTAATCGGACTGATTTTTATAAGCTGTTGCAGCGTCACGAGTTGAAAGCAGAGCAGTTTAAATCGACGCAATAACACCTTGTCAGGTGGTTCCTCGGGACCAAGGTTGTATCCGATTTGAGACACTGTATCTGTCTGATTTAACACTATTTATCGTTTGTGGTAAGGAATCTGTCTCTGATTAGAGACGAAGTGCAAGGCGGGCTCTCTTTATAGGGCCCGTTTTTTTTTGAGTAAATAAATAAGATTCTGTTTCGATTAGCTTAATGTAATTGTGGCGCGTATTTTGCTTTGCTCTTCCGTGTTGGTCAGGATCGATCTTTTTAGCGCTCTGGTCAAAAGCGTAGTCACCCCTTTTGAAGGTAGCGAGGTTATACCGTGCCCATCAGTTTTGAGCTTATTCAACATACAGGATGTAGTGTTGGCGAACCAGAAGTCACCACGTGCCAGCATGCTCGCGTGCAGCGGAAAAAATGGTTGGAGCAGTATTATCAGATTCGTCAGGAGTGTTTTCGTCAAGAGCTTGGGATTCGTACATTTGATGGCTCTGAAGATGATTTTGATCGCAGTGGCTGCCTGCTTATTGCCCTCGATCAGGGGCGTTGTGTTGGCGGGGCCAGGCTGTCAATTAGTACCCCGGAATCACCGCAACTGTTACCGCTAGAAATTAATGGGTTTATGCTGCAGGAGCTGTTTCCTGATATCGCGCGTAATCGGGAGTCCTATAGTCAATGGACACGTCTGGCATTGCTGCCTGAATACCGAACTCCAGCGCTACTGCAGCAGATAGCATTGATGCTGATTAGGCAGGCTAAGCGTCTCGGGTGTAGTTATGCATTCAATGTGGCCGGGATGAGCCGTGCCCGGCTGTACCAGCGCTTACATCGCATCCAGGGGTATAACTATGAGATTATCCGCGATTTGAAAATACCCTCCGAAGGCAGTTTTATAGGCCTGGAACACCTGCTTTCTGTCGGCTATCTTAAGCCGCAGCTTAGCCAGCAGTTGCTGTCACGACAGCTGCTCAGGCATGCTCCCGTGACTTACCGCAGCGATCTGGCCGATGTCGCTGTCGTTAGTCTGTCGGCGCCTGAATCTGTGCCGCTGCAGCGGGTGAGTGGGCAGGTTTGATTCATTCCTGCTCGGTTGAATACCGGCTAATGTCGAGCGGTTCCTAGGAGGCTGACCGATAATAGCGAGAGATGCGCATTTTGAGTCAGATTAATCGGTCATTTGCGAAGAAAAATCGGCAGGAAAGCCGATTTACGCAGCAATAGCTGCCCGTAGGGCAAGCTGCAGGGACGCAACTTGTGAATAGTGGTTCTATTTGACAAAAATGAGCGGGAAATCTGGCCGAAATGCGAATTCTGCACGACTGCATGGATGCAGGAGGTAGAGCAACGCAGGAGCGGTTGCCGAGTAGGTCTGTCTATTCTCGGTCAGCCTCCTAGCACCACGCGTTCGTGAACGGGTGGTGGCGTTTATCCATGCGCACTTTACCTGGCAGATCACGCTGATAGAGTTGGTGGCAGTGGCAGGCTTAAGTGGAGACAGTCAAGCAACTGATCAGTGCTTGTCAGGTTTCGGACACTGCCAGCCAACCTCACCTGGGGAGTGGCTTTTATTACGTGCGGGTTGGCAGGATCGTAACGTTCAGGTTTTGAGAAATAGAATTAACAAATGAAATCCAAGGCCTCGAATATGCCATAACCTTGTGCCAACCGAAGCCGGTTAGAGGGTTCTGCGGAGGTCAAAATCAGCCACATCGCACTGCGTAATAGGGGGGAGCCAAGCGACTAAAAACTGGCGTATATTTTAAGCGGCCCCTCGCCCCCCTTGTTCCCACTAAAACGATCAACATCTCAAAGAAAAGAATAATTTTCCATAGAGGTCAGGTCATTTACCCTTTTGGCATAATAAGTTATTCAGGGTTATAAGCAGTGATAAGCCATGCACTAGAAGGAGCCCAAAACAAGCCATCCTCTTTTTCAAATTTACCAATCACGTCCTCTAGGGCAACAATCACCTCTCCTTTCAGGCGCTCGCCCTCCTCTCCTGCGAGACGAATAATTTCACCTGCCGGTCCAATCTCCAGAGCAAACTGTATCGCCTCCTCTATATTTCGCCCAATACAAATATCTGTATCAAAACGCTCGAATTGGATTTTCTCAAACCCCGTAGCCTTTAACATATCGCTAACCATATCAGCGCCCGCCATAGAAAAAGGCCCCGGCCCACAGTGCACGGCATCCGTATCGTCATGGGAAACAACAGGAACAATCCCCTGCACACAAAGTTCGGCATCGTGCAACCAAGGGTTGGCCTCACGCTTACGCCAAACCACCTGAGTAAATTTACCTCCGGGCCTCAACGCAGAGCGAACATTCTTCATCGCCAAACTAGGCATATTAAAAAACATAGTACCGAAGCGGGCAAACGCCTCATCATAAGGCCCTCCTAAATCATCTACTTCAACATCGGCGACAAAAAAATGTGCGTTCTTGATCCCATCATCAGCAGCACTTTGCTCGCATTCAGCAATGAAGTTGCTGGCACAATCAACGCCCGTCGCGGTACCATCTTCACCGATAGATTTGGCTATTTCCATCGTACAATCACCAAAACCACAGCCCACATCGAGTACCCGCGATCCTATAGGGGGGCAGTGCCTCTTGAGTGCTTCTTCACTAATCGAGGCATAACCCTCAATGAATAGGTATTTAAAGCGTGAAAATTTTTCGAAGAGTATGGTGTTCCAAGCTTCTATAACAATATCGTTGCTCATGTTTCACCTCCAGTGAGTGTTTCATGAGTCCAGTTTTAAACCCATGCCTATATATTGAGAAATAGTTAGGATAAGTAAAATTTGACGCGGTACTAATCAGTAGCCTGCAGTATTGATACAATATCAATATAGCAGAGTCGCAAACTTACAGGTGGCGCCCATATTACCGCGCGAGCGGTTTGATATTATCGATGGGGCTAATGTAGAGATGGTTAATAATTACCGTACAGTAAGTTAATATTTTCCTCGGCTCTTAAAGGAGTCTTCCCGTCGTTGTACTGATGCAGTCGCTGCTGGTGTGAAGCAGAAAAAATGATCTATCAGAGTTATTTCGCTTCAAAATCAAACCACCCTGCGGCCACCGCGTCACCCTGATGGATATAAATCTTCGCCCGCCATAGCATGGACTGGTTAACATGGCCTGGTAGTGTTCGGGTACCGATATAGCTACCGTCAGCCTGCCGTTTAAGATCCAGTTTATTGATTCCCATGAACATATCGACACCCTGGAAATCGATGGCAACAGAGTTTGCTGCAAAACCCACTAGTTGGACCCGGAAGTCGAGGGGGACAAAGGATGAGGTCGTTCCCGCTTCGATAGCAAAAATGATCTGTTGCGCTTTCCGCACGGCCTTGCAGGGCCCCTTGGTGAAGTCACAGACGACCGCTTGGATCACATCGACACCTTGTTTCTGTTGTTTAAGGACGTTATTGGAAAACATCCAAATTCCCACCAACAGGACAGTAGATAGCACTATCGCAAGGCTAGGGAACCTATGATTAAGTCCCTTGCAATTTCTGGCATGCAGACTGGTTCGCAATTTAGGCGTGGCTTTGCAGTTATGTCTGGACCTGACAAAAAGCCACAACGCGAAGTGCGGATCAGTCTGCATGCCCCGCAGGGCAAGGTATGAAGTGCACAGACTCGTTGTTGCACCCTTTGCCAAGGACTACGGCCATTAGCGGCAGTCCGCGCCTAGATTCTGCACACTTCAGGCTCTTGCAGAAACGCAATTGGACTTGATCATAGGTTCCTTAGTTTGAAGTGGGTAGAGATGCTCTAATTGCATCGTTAATGATCCGGTTTAGCTCAAGCCTAAACGCAAAAAAGCCGCCAATTACGGCGGCTTTCTTATCGAGTCCTTCATGGCTACCCACCGATTCCATTTGGTGGCACATCCGATGTGTCCTTGTAGCTTGATAACAATTTTATGCCAGCAAAGACACACGAACCATAGGAGTAATTCCTATATTATTGCAGTGCGATATATCAACTCAACTCTAAGCCATTATCTAATGCTGAAGAGAACATACAAGCCTGCGCTCATACTCACAATTTCTGTGGATAACTCTGTTAGCGGGCTATGGGCATGA
>SDWN01000487.1 GCA_004195305.1 Neptunomonas sp.
AGATGTGTATAAGAGACAGTTTGCAGACAGCGCGGTCGCAAGCAAGTTGCAAGGGTTTGTCTCGATCAAGGTTGATGTTACCGCGAACGATGATGCTGCCGATGCACTTTATAAACGCTATGGCATCGTAGGGCCGCCGGCGCTGGTGTTTTATGACCGTGCCGGTGTGTTGCAGGAGACTGCGATGCTGGTAGGTGTGCCTGATCCGGCGCCGTTTGTGGAGCATTTGAACTTGATCAATTAAGGATGGTTTGATTGTGTTTTATTGGCTTATGTCAGCTCTCTGGTCCAGGTTGTCGGTGTAGTCTATTGTCTTTGCTGTCGTCATTTATGCTTGGTAGCCAGAGGGAATAGGGATGAGTTTAAGTTTCGCCGAGATGATTGCTTTACAGGACGTCAGAGTGTGTGAACATCAGACGATTAAAGAGATTACGCCGACAAGGTTTTATGCAGTTGTCGTACGCATTTCAGATGCCGACGCTGCATGATGTGGCTGTTTGTGCGCTATTCGGTATCGCCTTGTTAGTGATTAAGGTGATGGTTTTTTTACAGGTGGCGCTGCGCTTTATTCAGAATAAACGCTACCCTCATGTGCTCTTGTAGCGGTTACGCAGATCTCGTTGGGCTTCTGTTTTTTCATTGGTTGAAAAAAAGAGACCGCGCAGGGTCTCTTCTGTGGGGTGGTGCGGAGGGTTTAGCGCAGATAGTTTTTACTGATTGTCTTGAAACTATCCGTCCCCGATTTTTCCATCCACTCGAAAGCGACCATTTCACGACTGACAATCTGGATCTGCAATTGCTGTAGGCGTGCGATCGCGAGTTGTTTATCGGCGTCGTTTCGGGACGAGATAAGATCACCGACAACGAAGACCTCGAATCCTTGCTGATGCAGGCCGATGGCTGTTTGCAGTACGCACACATGTGCTTCCATGCCGCAGATGATAATCTGCTGGCGTTGTTGCTGGCGGATTCGTTCAAGGCAGGAGGCGTCAGCAGCGCAGGAAAAGTGTAACTTATCGATCACCTGCTCAGGCGTGGTAAGCTCTGCCAGGTCGGTGACTGTGTGTCCAAGCCCCTTCGGATACTGCTCAGATACCAGTGTCGGAATGTTTAAAAATGCGGCGATCTCCATTAGCCAGCGGGTTTGCTTAACAAGCTGTTCCGCCTGGCAGACAGCGGGTACCAGCTTTTCCTGGATATCAACGACCAGTAGCAGCGCCTTGTCGGGGGCTATGAGCATCAGGTTCTCCTTGGGTTGTCTGAGATTTAGCTTTTAGAATCGACCATCAGGGTTGCATTTCCTGTTGCAACGGTCTTGCCTTTCACCGTGCAAACCGTGTTTAAGATTACCCGGCGGCGCTCGGTGTTGATCTCGGTTATGGTTGCTGTCGCGGTGACCGTGTCGCCGAACTTGACCGGGGCTTTGAATTTAATATTCTGGTCGATATAGATGGCGCCAGGTCCGGGTAGTTTGGTGCCTAGCACTGCCGAGATCAGTCCGGCGCTGAACATGCCGTGGACAATGCGTTCTTTAAACATGGTTTGCGCGGCGTACTCGGCATTAATATGGACAGGGTTGTTGTCGCCGGTGATGCCAGCAAAGGTGTAGACGTCAGACTCGGAGATAGTTTTGGCGAATGAGGCTGTCATTCCTTCTTCGAGATCTTCGATGTAGTAGCCGTGTAGGTCGTTCATTATCTCTCCTGATAACTAAAATGATATTCCGGTGTGGCTAGCAGTCTGTCGGACTTGACCGGTCGCAGCGAGGGGAAGACCGATTTGAGACAGTTTTCATACTCTTTTGAGGCTAATAGTGGTTCTATTAAACGAGAATGAGGGTGAAAAATGGCCAAAGTCGGATTTTCCGGAGTAGATCAGCGTTAAGTCCGACAGGCTGCTAGGGTAGCCTATGCCTACTTTATTGGCCAAGCCTATGTTCGGTTTTGGGTTGAGATTTTTAGGAGCACGCTTTTTGGTGTTAAAATTGAAAATTTGAGGGTGATTTAGCGGTGGGTTTGAAGTTAATTATTTTTGACTGGGACGGTACGTTGATCGATTCTGCCGATCGGATTATCAGCTGCATGCAGAAGGCCTCGGTTGACGTGGCGTTGCCAGTGCCGAGCCCTGATGCGGTACGCAATATTATTGGTCTGGGGTTGCCTGAGGTTTTTGAGCAGCTATTTGGTCGCTTGAGTGTTGCTCAGCAAGAGCAGATGCGCGAGCGTTACGGCTATTATTATATTGAGCAGGACGATACGCCGACTGAGTTTTTCCCGGGGGTACGCGACGGTTTGGAGCGGCTGCGCCGGTGCGGGTATCGTTTGGCGGTGGCTACCGGGAAAAGCCGTATGGGGCTGGACAGGGTCTTTGCAGAAACGGGACTTGGGCTGGCGTTTGAACATAGTCGCTGTGCTGATGAGACGCGCTCTAAGCCGCATCCATTGATGCTTGAGCAGTTGCTGGAGGAGAGTGGTTGTCGGGTTGATGAAGCTGTAATGGTCGGTGATACCGAGTACGATTTAGCGATGGCGGTAACGGCAGGGATGGTGTCTATAGGGGTCTCGTATGGTGCGCATCAACCGCAGCGGCTGCTTAAGCATTCGCCGCAGTGCATTATTGACCATTTTAGTGAGCTCGAGCAGTGGCTTGAAGCTTGTTCATAGTTCTTTAGGAAGCTGGCCGAGAATAGCGACCGTAGCGAGAGGGGCGCATTTTGAGTCAGATTTATCGGTCATTTGCGAAGATAAATCGGCAGGACAGCCGATTTACACAGCAATAGCTGCCCGTAGGGCAGGCTGCAGGGGCGCAGCTTGTGAACAGTTGTTCTATTTGCCAAGAAATGAGCGGGTGATCTGGCCGAAATGCGAATTTCGCACGACTGCATGGATGCAGGAGGTAGAGCAACGCAGGAGCGGTTGCCGAGTAGGTTGGTCTATTCTCGGTCAGCCTTCTAGTGATTTATAAATAGGATAGCGGTGTGAGTGATAATCTGTGGGGCTCAGGCTCTCAAACTGATCAGGACGAAAAAAAACCTGCCGACTTACGGCAGGATCTGGGGTCTAACTCCAAAGAGTGGCGTTTGATTGAAAAAATGGTTAACGGCCTGTCGGTTGAGCATCGGCGCTCAAGGCGCTGGGGTATTTTCTTTAAATCGCTGACATTCATGTATCTGTTTGCTGCACTTTATTTCATTGTGGATAGCAGTTGGACTAAGCAGATTTCCAGCAGCAAGCCGCATACGGCGTTGGTTGATATCAGTGGCGCGATTGCGGCAGATACAGAGGCGAATGCCGATAGTATCGCGCAGAGCTTGCGTGCTGCTTTTGAGGATGAAAACACCCGAGGGGTGATCTTGCGCATCAACAGTCCGGGTGGTAGCCCGGTGCAGTCGGGTTATGTCTACGATGAAGTCAAGCGGCTCCGTCAGCTGTATCCGGAAATCAAGCTCTACAGCGTGATTGCGGATATTGGCGCCTCGGGAGGCTACTACATTGCCGCGGCGGCCGACGAGATCTACGCCGATAAGGCTAGTCTGGTGGGTTCGATCGGCGTTATCTCTTCAAGTTTTGGGTTTGTTGGGGTGCTGGAGAAGCTGGGGGTTGAGCGCCGGTTGGTGACGGCCGGAGAGCACAAGGCATTTCTGGATCCTTTTACACCCTTGAAGCAAAGTGAGCAGGAGTTCTGGAAAGGTGTGCTCAACACCACTCATCTGCAGTTTATCGAGCAGGTCAAAAAAGGGCGTGGGGATCGACTAAGCTCCTCCGCGAAGCTTTTCAGTGGCTTGATCTGGACCGGAGAACAGGCGCTGGAGCTGGGTCTGATTGATGGTCTGGGAAGTACGGGTTATGTGGCTCGTGAGGTGATCGGTGAAGAGCATATCGTCAATTTCACCCGCTCGTTGTCGCCCTGGGAGAAGCTGGCAGAGCGGATGGGGGTGACATTCGCGAAAACCATTTCGACCCAGTTGGGGCTTAATGCACCAGCGTTGCGCTAATTTATAATGGCCGGAGGGTCACGGAGTCTCAATACCCTGGCGTTGCAGTAGTTCGATCAGGCGAATCAGAGGTAGTCCCACTAGTGTGTTGGGGTCGTCGCCTTCAAGCTTCTTGAAGAGGCTGATGCCAAGGCCTTCAGCTTTGAAGCTGCCTGCGCATTGGTAGGGTTGTTCGCGGCGCAGGTAGCGTTCGATCTGAGCGTCGCTGAGTGTCCTGAAGTGGACCCTAAAAGGATCGCAGAGGACATCAGAGCTTCCTGTGGCGCTATTGTGCAGGCACAGGCCGGTATAGAAGGTGACCGTTTGGCCGCTGGATGCGCGCAGCTGCGTAGTTGCGCGGTCATGGCTCAGGGGTTTGCCGATGATGCTGCTGTTGAGGACCGCGACCTGATCTGAGCCGATGATCAGTGCATTAGGGTGGTCGCAGGCTACCGCTTCGGCTTTTTCCCGGGAAAGGCGTTGTACCAACGCTTCGGCTGCCTCTCCAGTGGCGGCTGTTTCGTCTATATTGGGTGCTTGGCAGATAAATGCTAACTGTAGTTTTTCCAGCAGCGCTTTTCTGAAGGTTGAGGTTGAAGCGAGCACCAGTTGTGGCATATCTATTGTCCTGATTTGAGTTGCGGGTCCAAATTGATTGTATCGTGTTTTTTTTATTGAGGATCCCTTTACACTAACGGCCTAGATCCCTATTATGTCGCGCTTATGTTGAAGCCCTCATTACCGACCACAATCGATTCACGCCAAGCTGCCGATCAGGGAAGGATTCTTGGTGGCGATATAATGCTGCTAAAGCTGGAGCGATTGAGTGGTTATCTCGTCGATAGTGATGGGGCTGTCAATGTTAGTATGACTTTCGGCGTCGATGAAGAGCGGATTCGTTATGTCAAAGGCTGTGCTAATGCGACTGTGAGAATGCTTTGTCAGCGTTGTCTGGAACCAGTCACGCTTGAGCTTGAAGCCGAGATCAATCTGGGTATCGTCGCTGATGATGAAGCCGCCAAGCAGCTTCCTCGTCATTACGACCCCTATATTGTCAATGAGCCTAGGCAGGATCTTTACCAGCTGGTCGAAGAAGAGCTGGTATTGACATTGCCGCTGATAGCTCAACATCAGGATTGTGTCGTTAAGACGGAGTACGGTGAAGCAGCTGAACCGTCTGGTGACAACGATAGGAAAAACCCTTTTAACGTACTGGCCCAATTTAAGGCCAATAAACATTAGTTCAGGAGCTGCGTAGTCATGGCTGTTCAGAAGAGTAAAGTTACCCGTTCGCGCCGTGGTCAGCGTCGTTCACACGATGCATTGGCTGCACCCACTCTGTCTCAAGATAGTACTACTGGTGAAGTGCATCGTCGTCATCATGTGACCGACGATGGTTTCTACCGTGGTCGCCAGGTTATCGCTAAAGACGCTGAGTAACCTTGGTCACTCGCTGCACCCTTGCAGTTGATGTGATGAGCGGGGATCTCGGTCCCCGCATAGCAGTTCCTGCCGTACTCGATTTTTCTCTTTCCCATCCTGATACCCAAGTGATTCTTGTGGGCGACCCTGTCCAGATTAGATCATTGCTGCCCGAGCGTTATTCTGACCAGCTTTGCATAGAGTCGGCTCAGTCCGTCGTTACTATGGCAGACCAGCCCTCATTTGCGTTGCGTAAGCGCAAAGACTCGTCGATGTATCGTGCCGTGAAACTGGTAGCCGAAGGGCGTGCCGATGCCTGTGTGTGTGCGGGAAATACCGGTGCGCTAATGGCGATGGGGCGTTATCTGTTGCGCATGCACCCGGGTATAGATCGCCCAGCTCTCGCAACGGCAATTCCTACCCGGCTAGGGCATTGTTATATGTTGGATCTGGGGGCTAATGTGGATTGTAGTGCCGGCCATCTGTTTCAATTCGCACTGATGGGCTCCGCTTTAGCTGAGGCGTTAGATGGCATGGAGGCTCCTCGCGTTGCGCTGCTGAATGTGGGTGCGGAGCAGGTCAAAGGCAACGAGCAGGTTAAGTTGGCTTCTAGGTTGCTGCAAGAGCATGGTGCGCTGAACTATATCGGTTATATCGAGGGTGATGGTATCTACACCGGTAAGGCGGACGTGGTAGTTTGTGATGGTTTTGTTGGTAATGTCGCGTTAAAAAGTAGCGAGGGGTTGGCGCGCTTTATTGCTCAGCAGTTGCGGCAGTCTTTGAGTGGTACTTGGTATCGAAGGCTTGTCGGGATGTTGGCCATGCCGATCTTGAGTCAGCTTAAGCAGCAGTTAGACCCCTCGCGCCTCAATGGGGCTAGCTTGCTGGGTCTGCAGGGGATTGTGGTCAAGAGTCATGGCTCGGCAACCCGAGAGTGTTTTGCTCACGCCATTGTGCAGGCGCAGACGGAGGTTCGGCGCGATGTGCCGGGGCTGATCAACAGCAGGCTTGGCCAGATTATATGACCCCTCCAGGTTTTGATTTAGGGTTAGGCAGGTGTCTTGGTTGGTCTGATTGAGTAAGATGGGTCTGTTGTTTGTGCAAGTGTTTGTCTTGCCGTTTTGTATATATTAAGAGGATTTCATGAATCAAACTCTAGCTTTCGTCTTTCCGGGTCAGGGTTCGCAACAGCTGACGATGCTGTCTGAGCTGGCTCAGCAGTACCCCTTGATCGAGCAGGCTTTTTCTGAGGCAAGTGTGGTTCTGGGTTATGATCTCTGGTCTTTGACTCAGAGTGGGCCTGAGGCAGAGCTCAATAGTACCGATAAAACACAGCCCGCTTTGTTGGTAGCAGGTGTGGCTATCTGGCGCTTGTGGCAGCAGCAGGGCGGGGAGCAGCCGGGTCTGCTGGCGGGCCATAGTCTGGGCGAGTATACCGCGCTGGTCTGTTCGGGGGCGATGTCGCTGGCGGATGGTGTGGCGTTGGTCGAAAAGCGTGGGCGGTTTATGCAGGCTGCGGTGCCAGCGGGTGTTGGTGCGATGGCGGCGATATTGGGCTTGGATGATGCGCTGATTGAGCAGGCGTGTGCTGATGCTGCCCAGGGCGCAGTGGTCTCTGCGGTCAACTATAATTCGCCGGGTCAGGTGGTCATCGCCGGAAATGCAGCGGCGGTCGCTCGGGCAATTGTGCTTTGTAAAGAGGCTGGGGCTAAACGAGCGGTCGAGTTGCCGGTCAGTGTGCCGTCGCATTGTGCGCTTATGCTGCCCGCTGCGGCTCAGTTGGCGGCTGAGCTTGAATTGATCGAATTGCAGATGCCGCAAATTCCGGTGATTCAGAATGTGAATGCCCGAGTTGCTGTTTCGGTTGATGAGATTAAACAGAATTTGGTTGCTCAGCTTCATAGTCCGGTGCTTTGGGCTGATTCGGTGCGGGCTATGGCGGAGCAGGGGGTAGAGACACTGATTGAGTGCGGCCCAGGCAAGGTGTTATCGGGGTTGAATAAGCGTATTCCTGTCTCTTATACACATCT
>SDWN01000729.1 GCA_004195305.1 Neptunomonas sp.
GATATTGACAGTCCTTGGGGGCCGTTAGTGATCAACAGCCCGTTACTCGGGCGGTTTAATTTATATAACCTGCTGAGTGCCTTGGGCGTGCTCCTGCATAGTGGCGTCGAGCCACAACGGGCGCTAGCGGTGTTGAACCAACTGCAAGGTGTCGAGGGTCGAATGCAGGCCTTTACCGCTAAGGCTAAGCCGTTGGTGGTGGTGGATTATGCGCATACGCCAGACGCGCTGGATAAGGCGCTGGGGTCGTTGCGGGAGCACTGTAACGGCCGGCTCTGGTGTCTGTTTGGCTGTGGCGGAGATCGCGATCGCGGCAAGCGGCCGCAGATGGCCCGGGTGGCGGAGCAGCGTGCCGACCGTCTGTTGATCAGCAGTGATAACCCGCGCAGCGAAGCCCCGGAAGCCATTATTGACGCAGTGATGAGTGGGTTGGAGCGGCCAGGGCAAGCGTTGCGGCAAGCGGACCGGAGGCAGGCGATTGAATTCATCATTCACCAGGCGGGCCCTGCCGATGTTGTGCTGATCGCGGGTAAGGGGCATGAAAATTATCAAGAGATCCAGGGGGTGCGCTATCCGTTCAGCGACATCGAGATCGTGCGCCAGTGTTTGGGGGGGGTAAATGCTAACTAACTGGACCCTGGCGCTGTTGCAACAGCCACTTGAGGCCTCGACACTGCAGGGGGATGGCGAGCGTGAGATACAGTCCGTCTGTACCGATACCCGGACGCTTAAACCGGGCGACCTGTTTGTGGCGTTGCGCGGTCCCAACTTTAACGGCGACCGGTTTGTTGAGCAGGCCCGGCAAGCGGGGGCGGTTGCGGCCATCGTCACCGAGCTGCAGCCGGTAGATCTGCCGCAGTTGCGGGTCAACGATACCCGGATCGCATTGGGGCAGTTGGCGAAATCACACCGACAGGCGTTTGCCCGTCCGGTAGTGGCGATTACCGGTAGCAGCGGCAAGACCAGCGTCAAGGAGATGCTGGCGCGGATTCTGGGGCTGCAGGCCCGGGTTCTGGCCACTAAGGGCAACTTTAATAACGATATAGGCGCACCCCTGACGCTGCTTTCGCTGCAGCCGGAAGATCAGTATGCGGTGATCGAATTAGGTGCAAGCGGTCGAGGTGAGATTGCTTATACCAGCGCGCTGACCCAGCCGGATATCGCCATCTTGAATAATGCGGCGGCGGCACATCTCGAAGGTTTCGGCAGCCTGCAGGGCGTGGTAGAGGCTAAAGGCGAGATCTTCAACGGGCTCAAACACGACGGCGTGGCGGTGGTTAATCTGGACGATGGCCATTGCCGTTTTTGGCTGGATCAGCTTGAGGGGCGTAAATTACGTACCTTCAGTCTGAACTCGTCACTGGCGGATCTGTTCGCCAGCGACCTGGAGACGGACGGCAACGGTTGCTGCAGTTTTGTACTGCACTCCAATACCGGGCAGATCAACGTCAGCCTGCAGGTCATGGGGCTGCATATGGTAGCCAATGCGTTAGCGGCTGCTGCGGCGGCGGATGTACTGGGGTTCAGTCTGGAGCAGATCTGTCAGGGGCTGGAGTCCTACAATGGCGTCGAGGGGAGGCTAGCGCCGCAGCAGGGCGTACAGGGTGCACGGATTATTGATGACAGCTATAACGCCAATCCTGCATCAGTGAAAGCGGCTATCCGGGTGCTGGCATCGTTACCGGGTAAGCGCCTTCTGGTGCTGGGTGATATGGCCGAACTGGGCCAGGATGGCGCCAGCCTGCATGCTGAATTGGGGCGTTTTGCTGCCGAACTGCAGCTCGACGAGGTATATACGGTCGGTACCCTGGCGGCCTATACCTCGGCTGCTTTTGCGCAACAGCGCCACTTGGTTGAGCAGGCGTTTGACGATAAGCAGGTACTGCTGGCAGCGATGGTGCCGGCGTTGGACGCCGAAACAGTGGTTTTAATTAAAGGCTCGCGCAGTGCCGCGATGGAACAGGTCGTTACCGGCCTGACAAATAAAGGGTGATCAGTACATGTTGTTAATGCTATCGGATCTGCTGTCGGGTTATATCAGCGGTTTTTCCGTATTTCAGTATCTGACCTTACGTGCCATTTTGGGGGTGCTCACGGCGCTGGCAATTTCGGTGCTGTTTGGGCCGCTAATGATTCGTAAGCTGCAGCACTACCAGATCGGCCAGTCGGTGCGTGACGACGGCCCCCAGAGCCACCTCAGCAAAGCGGGCACCCCAACCATGGGGGGGGCGTTGATCCTGATCGCGATCACCATCAGCACGCTGCTGTGGAGTGACCTGAGCAATCATTACGTATGGATCACCATATTGGTAACGCTGCTGTTCGGTGCGATCGGTTGGGTGGATGACTATCGCAAGGTAGTTCAGAAAAATTCACGCGGATTACCGGCGCGTTGGAAATATCTGTGGCAGTCGGTCGGGGGCGCGGGCGCGGCTATCGCCCTCTATCTGACCGCGACCAGTCCGGTCGAAACTCAGCTGATCGTGCCCTTTTTCAAGAATATCTCAATCGAGCTGGGGCTGGCGTTTATTGTCTTGACCTATTTCGTTATCGTCGGCACCTCCAACGCGGTTAATCTTACCGATGGCCTGGATGGTCTGGCGATCATGCCAACGGTGTTGGTAGCCGGTGCGCTGGCGATATTCTGTTACCTAAGCGGTAACGTCAAGTTCGCCCAGTATTTGCAGATCCCCTATGTGCCCGGTTCAGGGGAGTTGATAATTTTCTGCGGCTCGATGGTCGGCGCAGGGCTGGGTTTCTTATGGTTCAATACCTATCCGGCACAAGTGTTTATGGGCGATGTTGGAGCCCTGGCGCTGGGTGCTGCGCTGGGTGTGGTGGCGGTGATCGTGCGTCAGGAATTGGTGCTGCTAATCATGGGCGGGGTGTTCGTGATGGAGACCGTATCGGTGATCCTGCAGGTCGGTTCGTACAAGCTGACCGGGCGGCGCATATTCCGGATGGCACCTATTCATCATCATTTTGAACTCAAAGGCTGGCCCGAACCTCGTGTGATCGTGCGCTTCTGGATCATCACCGTGATATTGGTGCTGGTCGGACTGGCCTCGTTGAAGATACGTTAGAGCGGAACCCACTATGCAGTTGATCGGCAGTGACAGCTTTACCCTTATTATTGGTCTGGGCAAGACGGGGCTATCCTGTGCCCGTTTTCTGGCCGATCAGGGTAAGCCGTTTGCGGTAGCCGATACGCGCGAACTTCCGCCGAATCTGGCCGCGTTCCGGCAGCAATACCCCGCGGTTGAGGTGCGCTGCGGCAAGCTCGATAGTGCCTGGTTGCAGCGTGCGAATCGGCTCCTGGTTAGCCCCGGGGTGTCGCGCAACGAGGCGGCGATCGTCGCTGCCGAACAGGCAGGGGTTGAGGTCCTAGGGGATATCGATCTGTTCTGTCAGGCGGTTACCGCGCCGATTATTGCGATCACCGGATCCAACGCCAAGAGCACTGTGACCACCTTGGTTGGCGAGATGGCCGCCGATGCCGGCGTTGCGGTGGGGGTTGGTGGCAACCTTGGGACACCGGTACTGGATCTGCTGAGCCAGGGTGAGAAGGCGCTGTACGTGCTGGAATTATCCAGCTTTCAACTCGAGACCACCGAGTGTCTCCACGCCGCAGCGGCAACGGTGCTCAACGTCAGTCCGGATCATATGGATCGTTACCCCGATCTGGCTGCCTATCATCGGGCCAAGCAACGGGTGTACCGCAACTGCAACCATGCCGTCTTCAATGCCGATGATCTGTTGACCCGGCCACTTTTGTCAGATGCCGTTGCACAGGTCAGCTTCCGCCTGGGCAAGCCGGATCTGGGGCACTTTGGTCTGCTGCTAGAAGATGGTGAGCTGTTTCTGGGCAAAGGGTTGACGCCGCTGCTGCCGGTCAGGCAGATGAAACTGAGTGGCGGCCATAATCAGGCCAACGCCTTGGCTGCACTGGCACTGGGCGATGCGGTGGGACTGCCCATCGCAGCGATGCTGCAGACGCTGCAACGCTTTGGCGGGCTTGAACACCGCTGTCAGTGGCTGCGTGATCTGCAGGGCGTGGCCTATTACAACGACTCCAAAGGCACCAATGTGGGCGCGACGCTGGCGGCGGTTACGGGGCTGGGTCCCGGCCTGCAGGGAAAGATAATTTTAATTGCCGGTGGTGATGGCAAGGGTGCCGATTTCGCCGCGTTGGCCGAACCGATGCGACGCTGGGGGCGCGCGGCGCTGCTGATCGGACGTGATGCCGAGGTGATCGAAACAGTGCTGCAGACCGATACCCCGTGTCAGCGTGCGCCAACGTTGGAGGCTGCTGTGCTGGCCGCCCAACAACTGGCCCAAGCGGGCGATCTGGTGTTGCTATCACCGGCCTGTGCCAGTTTCGATATGTTTAAGGGGTTTGAGCATCGAGGTCAGCGCTTCGTCACTGCGGTACAGGCGCTCATGCCGCGGGAGGCGCAATGAAACTGGCCATTAAAGTCGGTTTTTCGCCTTGGCAGTGGCGCAGGCCCGGCATCGCTACTGCTGTACGTGCCTTCGACCCCTGGTTGCTGTTCAGTGCAGTAAGTTTACTGGCGATCGGTTTTTTGATGATCACCTCCGCGTCGATGGAGGTCTCAGATAAAAACTATGGATCACCGTTCTACCACGCGTTTAAGCATGCGGCGTTTATGGTTGTCGCCTTGGTGGTCGCCACAGGGGTGTTTATGGTGCCGATGCGGTTCTGGCAGCAGACCGGACACTGGTGGTTACTGGTCGGATTTGTTTTTTTGGTGTTGGTGCTGATTCCCGGAATCGGCCGCGAAGTGAATGGATCAAGCCGTTGGATTCGGCTCGGACCGATCAATATACAGGCCTCCGAGTTGGCAAAATTCTGCATGATGCTGTACATGGCCGGCTATCTGGTGCGGCGTCTGGATGAAGTGCGAACCCGGTTGAGCGGCTTTCTTAAACCGATGCTGGTGCTGAGTCTGTTTATCTGTTTGCTGCTGCTCGAACCCGATTTTGGTGCGGTGGTGGTGTTAGGGGGCATGGTGCTGGGAATGATCTTTCTCAGTGGCATGGTGCTGTGGCAGTTTCTGCTGGTGGTGCTCGGCGCGATCGCCGCTGCAGTCATCATGGTGATCTCCTCGCCGTACCGCTGGGAGCGGGTCACCTCGTTCTGGAATCCCTGGGCAGATCCGTTTGGCGCAGGTTACCAGTTGTCTCAGGCACAGATCGCTTTCGGCCGCGGTGAGTGGTTTGGTCTGGGGTTGGGTAATAGCGTCCAGAAGTTGTTCTATCTGCCCGAGGCGCATACCGATTTTGTGTTCTCGGTACTGGCCGAAGAGCTGGGCCTGATCGGCGCGCTGACGGTGGTGCTGCTGTTTGCGGTGCTGGTGATGCGGATTTTTTATATCGGCCGCCGCGCCGAAGAGGAGGGGCTTCGTTATAGCGCTTACGTGGCATACGGCATCGGGACCATGTTTGCAGGGCAGGCGTTGATCAATATCGGTGTTAACGCCGGGGTGTTGCCCACCAAAGGCCTGACTCTGCCACTGGTCAGTTACGGCGGCAGTAGTTTGTTAGTGTGCATGTCGATGCTGGCGATAATGGCGCGGATCCAGCTCGATCGCTACCGGCTGCAGACCGGCACTAAAGGGGCCTCGGCATGAGTGTGAATAAAACCCTGTTGGTGATGGCGGGTGGCACCGGTGGTCATGTGTTCCCAGCTCTAGCGACGGCTGACTGGTTGCGGCAGCAGGGGTGGCAGATAGAGTGGCTTGGTAGTGAGCGTGGCATGGAGAATCGTCTGGTACCCGACGCGGGTATCCGCCTGCACGCTATCTCAGTCACTGGGCTGCGCGGCAAGGGGCGCCTGAGCCTATTGCTGGCACCGTTCAACCTGCTGCGGGCGCTGTGGCAGGCGCTGATGGTGGTGCGCAGGGTTAATCCTGACGCGGTGCTGGGGATGGGGGGGTTTGCCAGTGGGCCCGGAGGCGTAGCCGCTTGGTTGTTGCGCAAACCATTGCTGGTGCATGAACAGAACGCCATTCCGGGGCTGACCAATAAAATTCTGGCCCGTTTCAGTACCCGGGTGATGGAAGCGTTTCCCGGCGCCTTCGCGGCGAAGTTTACAGCCCTGCATACCGGCAATCCGGTCCGCAATGCGATCTCTTTATTGGCTGATCCGGTGCAGCGTTTTGCGGGCCGCAAGGGCCGGATGCGGCTGTTGGTGGTTGGCGGTAGCCTCGGCGCACAGGCGATCAACACCTGCCTACCCAAAGCATTAGCGCTGATTCCAGAGGCGCAGCGCCCCGAGGTATGGCACCAGGCTGGTATTAAGAATATCGAAGCGGCACGGCAATCCTACCAGCAGGCGGGTATCGAGGTTCGGCTGGATGCCTTTATCGACGATATGCAGGGGGCCTATGGCTGGGCCGATCTGGTGCTCTGTCGCGCCGGCGCGCTCACCGTGAGCGAACTGGCGATGGCGGGAGTGGGATCTATTTTGGTGCCATTCCCGTTTGCGGTCGACGATCACCAGACCGCAAATGGACGTTTTTTGGCCGATAACAAGGCGGCCCAGTTGCTGCCTCAACCACAGTTGTCCCCCGACCAGCTGCAGCAGTTACTGCTGCAGCTGGATGACCGAGATCTATTACTGGCGATGGCACAGAGTGCCCGCGCCCTGGCAACCCCCGATGCGACAGCGCAGGTTGCCCAGCAATGTCAGGAGTGTGCCCGCTGATGGTCAAAGGAACAAACAGATCGATGTTAAAACAGCCCCCTAAGACCGCGCTGCGGGACAAGTTCTCATACGAACTGCCTGAGATGCGGCGGATTAAGCGGATCCATTTTGTCGGTATCGGTGGCGTCGGCATGTGCGGTATTGCCGAGGTGTTGCTAAATCAGGGCTACCAGGTCTGCGGTTCCGATATTCGTGTTTCGGCGGTGACCGAACGCTTGGAGCAGCTAGGGGCTCAGATTCATATCGGTCATCGTCAGAGCAATATCGAGCAGGTCGATGTGGTGGTGGTTTCCAGTGCCGTCGGTGAGGACAACCCCGAGGTGATTGCGGCGCGAGAACGGCGGATTCCGGTAGTGCGGCGGGCAGAGATGTTGGCCGAGTTGATGCGTTATCGGCACGGCATCGCCGTCGCAGGTACCCATGGCAAGACCACCACCACCAGTTTGTTGGCCTCGGTGCTGGCTCAGGCAGGACTGGACCCGACCTTTGTGATCGGGGGTAAGTTGACCAGCGCCGGCACCAATGCGCGGATGGGCGAGAGCCGCTATCTGGTCGCAGAGGCCGACGAGAGCGATGCGTCCTTCCTGCACCTGCAACCGATGGTGTCGATTGTCACCAATATCGACGCCGATCATATGGATACCTACGGCGGTGACTTCAATCAGGTCAAAAAAGCCTTCGTCGAATTCCTCCATAACCTGCCGTTTTATGG
>SDWN01000740.1 GCA_004195305.1 Neptunomonas sp.
CCTGGCTTGGCGGCACCTATGACCCCGACACCGACCTGCTGTTCTTCGGTACCGGTAACCCGGCTCCCTGGAACTCGCATCTGCGTCCCGGAGATAACCTGTACAGTTCCTCACGACTGGCGATCGATCCGGACACCGGCAAGATCGTTTGGCACTTCCAGACCACGCCGCACGATGGCTGGGATTACGACGGCGTCAACGAGCTGATCTCGTTCGATTACCAGGAGGGAGGCAAGACCGTTAAAGCCGCTGCAACGGCCGACCGTAACGGTTTCTTCTATGTTCTGGACCGGACCAACGGTGACTTTATCCGTGGCTTCCCGTTTGTCGATAAGATCAGCTGGGCCAAGGGACTGGATAACAACGGTCGGCCGATCTACAACGACGACTTCCGTCCGGGTAACCCAACCGAAGCGGCCGATGGCAAAAAGGGCTCGTCCGTCGTCGCAGCGCCCGCGTTCCTCGGTGGCAAGAACTGGATGCCGATGGCTTACTCGCAGGATACCGGTTACTTCTATGTGCCCTCCAACGAGTGGGAGATGGATATCTGGAACGAGCCGACCGCCTACAAGAAGGGCGCGGCCTACCTGGGTGCTGGCTTCACCATCAGTCCGATCAACGAGGAGTATATCGGCGTGTTGAAGGCGATCGATCCTAAGACCGGCAAGGAGGTGTGGCGCTATAAGAACAACGCCCCCCTCTGGGGCGGGGTGCTGGCCACAGCCGGTGGCTTGGTCTTTACCGGCAACCCTGAAGGTTACCTGATGGCATTTGACGCCAAAAGCGGCGAGATGAAGTACCGCTTCAACACCGGCTCGGGCATCGTCGGCTCACCGATCACCTGGGATCAGGATGGCGAGCAGTATATCGCCATCGTCTCCGGCTGGGGTGGTGCGGTACCGCTCTGGGGTGGCAAAGTGGCCAAGCGGACCAAGCACCTGAATCAGGGAGGCACCGTGTGGACCTTTAAACTGCCGAAGAAGGATGAAGTGGCTGTGCGCTAAGTTCGCATGGTTTAGGAGACAGAACCGAGTTCTGCCTCCCTTTGCGGATCTATAACCAGGCTTATGCCCGGTTTTTATGTACAGGATGTACGTGCCGAAAACTGCTCCTGCGTTTTCGGCACTTCCGCCATCCTTGGCGGTCGTATGCCCTGACGCAGGCATGCCGGTAATGTGTGCACTCTAAAGCGGTTTGACCTTTGGCTCTATGGGTTCAATATGGGTTCGGCTGCATATATGCTCCGGGCGGGGGGCGTTACCGCAGAACGGCTCGACAATTCGATTGCTGAGGGCGTTATAGACAAAGAACAGATTAGAGCGTGGAAAGGGCGTGATATTGCCGTTCGAACCATGCATCAGGTTGCAATCGAACAGTATCAGGCTGCCAGGCTTCCCTGTCGCTGTCACAATTTCAGACTGGTTAACTAGCGAGCTAAGACTTTTATCAGAAGGAACCCCTAGCTCCTGCTTCTTGAGCGACGCTTTGTAGTGCCCCTCCGGCGTTTCCCCTTCACAGACGGCATAGCGCTTATGAGACCCGGGAATCAGCATCAGCGGCCCATTGAACTCGTAGTTCTCGGTCAGGGTGATGGAGATGCTTAAGGCCCGCATTCGTGGCATACCATCTTCGACATGCCAGGTTTCGAAATCGGAATGCCAGTAAAACTCCTTACCGACAAAACCTGGCTTATAGTTCAGTCGCGACTGATGAATATAAACCTGATCGTTGAGCAAAAACTGTGCAAGCCCGGCGAGACGGACATCGGCTGCAAGCCGTTTAAAGATCGGGTTGAACTGGTGGATCTGGAAAACGGAGCGAATACTGCCGCTATCCGGTTCGGTGATGGTTTTCTCTGAGTCTTTGAGCTGAGGGTCATTGCATACCGTCTCCAGCTCACGCTGAAAGACCTCAATTTCACGCGCATCAAAGACATCTTCGAGTATGAGAAAGCCCTGATTTTGGTATTGTTCGACCAACGCAGGAGCAACCGGGCTCTGGTTGAGATTTGGAGCATAAGCAACCGGGTCCAATCGCTCGACCAGCGCCGCTTTCCTTCCTCCACGTGATGGATAGGCGTCCTTGCTATTGCTATTTTGAGTAGAGAATAGGCTTTCAGTATCCATACAGTTTCGTTATCTCTTGCTTATCAATCAGGCGCTTACTGGTTCATTTTCCAGTTCGTAGGCACCCTCTGCATTATGCACCTCTTTGCCATTCAGTGGCGGATTGAACACGCAGGCCATCTTCATCTCTTTGAAGGCACGCAGAACATGGCGGTCGTGCTTGTCGAGGATATAGAGCGTGCCCGGGGCAATGGGATACTTCTTACCGTCATCGAGTGACTCTACCTCTCCCTCTCCGGACATACAGAACACAGATTCCAGGTGGTTCTGATAGTGCATCTGAAAGTCGGCTCCTGCATAGATGGTGGTGATGTGAAACGAGAATCCCATGTTATCGTCTTTCAACAGCAGCCGTGTGCTCTCCCAGTTACCATCCGGAGATACGATGCGGCGGCCACATTCTTGCGCTTCACTCAGACTTCTGACAATCATGACATTACCTTTCTTATAATGGGGTGAAGGCGCCTTCAGTAGTATCGTCGATACACTCGGATCGATTGCAGGGGCGCCTATTATTTAGCTGGTGGACAAATAGGTTTTCTACTTCTGTGTCCATCGCCCCTAAAATCTGCCGCAGTTGCGTGGAACGGCGTGATGTTCAGGGGCTCGCATTGGTCTTCGACCCATGTTGACGCATCCTTGCGTCTCCTATTAACCCGCCGGGTTAGTCGTACTGGGGGCTTACACCGCAGTCTGTTGCGTTTCGAAGTAATCCTGCACTTCCGGAATACTGTCTTCCTTGCCGCAAACCTCTTTTATCGCCTGCTCAACAATATCGATACCCTTCTTCAAATTGGCGTCGCTGATAATCAGCGGGCAGAGGAATTTCACCACCTGGTCATCGGCACCGCTGGTTTCGATCATCATCCCCTGCTGAAACGCTTTGCGGGTTATTTTGCCCGCCAGATCGCCGTTAACGCAGTTGATCCCTTGAAACATGCCTCGGCCGCGCGTGGTGAAATTGCCCTCGCCATATTGCTCGACAATAGCGTCCAAACGGCGGGACACATACTCCCCCTTGCGCTTAATCTCCTGAGAAAACTTATCGTCACTCCAGTAGTGATCAATCGCCGCTTTGGCGGTGATAAACGCGAAGTTATTACCGCGGAAGGTACCGTTGTGTTCGCCCGGTTTCCACTGATCCAGCTCTGGCCGGAACAGCACCAACGCAAAGGGTAACCCGTAGCCGCCCAGTGATTTTGACAGGGTGACGATATCGGGATAGATGCCCGCTTCCTCGAAGCTGAAGTAGGTGCCGGTACGGCCACAGCCGGCTTGAATATCATCGACAATTAACAGCACATCGTGCTTTTTGCAGACGGCATCCAGGTTACGCAGCCAGTCGAAGCTGGCGGCGTTGATTCCACCCTCCCCCTGAACCGTTTCAACGATCACCGCGGCGGGTTTATCCACCCCGCTGCTGGAGTCGGATAACACCTTGTCCAGATAAGCGGTGGTATTCATGTCATCACCTAGATAACTATCGTAAGGCATACGACTGATGCCGCTCAGGCCCACGCCTGCCGCACCCCGGTGATGGGAGTTACCGGTAGCCGCCAGCGCACCCAGACTTACCCCGTGAAAGCCGTTGGTGAACGCGATAATGTTTTCACGCCCCTTCACGTTGCGCGCCAGCTTCAGTGCCGCCTCAACGGCGTTGGTGCCAGTAGGGCCGGTGAACTGCATCACATAATCGAGCTTCCGAGGCTTGAGAATCTTCTCGTTGAACGCCTCCATAAACTCGCCTTTGGCTTTTGTATGCAGATCGAGCCCATGGGTGATGCCGTCGCTATGTATGTACTCCAGTAGCTTTTCTTTAAATAGCGGGTTGTTGTGGCCGTAGTTGAGCGTTCCAGCGCCAGCCAGAAAATCGAGGTATTCGACACCGTCTGTGTCGTAAAGCAACTCCCCTTGCGCCTTATTAAAAATACGTGGAAAAGAGCGCGCATAACTCTGAACTTCGGATTCGATCTCTTCAAAAATTTTCATTGATAATTCTCCGGCATTCCTGATAAGCGGAATACGCTGTAATGGTTAAAAAGTAACAGTCAGGTGCTCAGAATGGCCCGATTCGCACTAGCATCTCGGTATCATGCTCATTGCCAAAATGGCCGGCGCTGTCGAACATCACCGATTCGCTGAGCGTCGCGTCCAGCTGCTTAGCCAGCCCCTGAAACAGGGCCCAGGATGCCTGATTGGATGCGGTGATAGTGGTTTCTAGAAATGCCACTCCGCTGCACGCCGGACGTTCCTGAATATGGCGCAGCATGCGGGTCGCCAGCCCCTGTCCGCGTGCCCGCTGACCAACAGCCACCTGCCAGACGAACAGCGTATCTGGACGCTCTGGGATCAGATAGCCGGAGATAAAGCCAACCATGTCACCAGCGCTAAATGCGGCAACGGAGGTAGCGGAAAAATGCGCAGACTGCAGCAAATTGCAGTACATGGAATTGGAGTCCAGCGGCGGGCATTGTGCCACGAGCTGATGAACGGAACGGCCGTCCTTGGCGGTAGGCCTACGTAGTTCGATGGTGGGATAACTCAACACACAACCTCAAAAAAAGTTAGACATCTAATGATTACACATCAAATGAATTGTACTCTAAGTATTTTTTTTTTCCACCCCTACCAATTAATAGTCACCGCCTATCCAGTGCACACACCCGTACCAATGCCAATGGTCACCAAGCCCAGTCAGCCCTGCAGGAGGGGCAATCATTGGGTCTCCATCACATCTTTACCAACTCCAGGGGGCTGCATAGGCTCCATACTTGTAGTAAATGCACAAGAGCACCTATTAACCCGGGCTAATAGAAGACGCAAGGATGCGTCATCATGGGTCGACCTGATTACCCATGATCCTCAGCTATCACAGCGATGAGCGATAGGAATACTGGCTCACGTAGGGTTATGTATGCGATTACCGTTGCCAAATTCTCCTGAACACCGTAATGACAAGACGCTATAGCACCGTGGGAGTCTGCCTGCAGGCGATCCCTTAGCCGTTGCTGCGCTAAAAATGACAAGATCGCCGTGAGCCCGGATCCCACAAGACCCAGGCTCGCAACCGGACAGGTAACACCGTGGGAGCCTGCCCGCAGGCGATCTTTTCGCGAGAATAGATCGGTTCAATCATGGCTAAGGTATGTGGGTAATCAGGTGGGTCGAAGCCCCATGCGAGCCCCAGAAAATCAAGCAGTTCCACGCAACTGCGGCAGATTTTCGGGGCGATGGACAGATAGGTATGGAACCTATTTGTCCACCAGGTTAATAGTTGGATAAGTCGTGCAACTTTGCGGTCATGCAGGGTGAGGGTGGGTCCGCGTCGAACGCGGCTCTGTGCGAGCAGCCAGGAAAGAAAGGTTAAAGCGATGCCCTGCCGAACAGTGCTGATCGTTAGAGCGGAATTCAAAAATCAGTAAGAAGCGCCGACTGTGACAGGATTTGTTAAGTATTCTCAGATACGAATGGCACTAACTTAAGCTCGTTTATCAGCGTGTTTATCCCGGAGAGGCGTCTCCCTCAGAACGTGCCGGGGGCGGTCATTAACCGGAAGGGTTTCGGTCTTCGTTTGACGCATCAAGGCTCGCTCCGTCCCGGTCGATTGGAGAAAACCAGAGGGAGGAGGGCGCAACAGCGGCGAAGCGGGGCCTTGAAAAGGCGAGTAATGCCCGATCCGCAGGCATTACTCAGAGCGTATTCAGCTGGCGTTGTCAGGTAGGTAGAAGCCTACACCAATAACATGGTTTCCTAATTTACGAATCCTCGAGAATTTATGTTCGACATCGTTGGTTGCCCGGTTCAGCCATTCGTACTCGACGATACCGTAACCCATCAACTCAGCCAGTTTCAGAATCTCCTGTCCAATATTTTTACCGGCAGCATCCGACAGGTTGGCCAGGTTTTGCCCGATCAGTGCCGGGTTTGCGCCTGATGCGAGATAGGTCCCCTCCATATCGACGACGAAGATATACAGGTCCCCCTGAACAAATCCGGCTTGCGGGTTGTTGAATTGAGCCAAAGCGACCTTCTCGCCCTGAGTCTGCATCAGTTCAATGGCATTATTGAGCAGTAGCTGAGCCTGGCGTGAGGTACCTCGCTCCGCAGCCGTGCTGTTGAAGGCACATAGCGCCAGAAATAGCACCCCGACCGTTCGGGTCAGGTAGTTGGATTGCATCATGTTGTCTCCTTATGAGTTCAGCAGTAGCACCTAATTGTACGTAACTGCACCGATCAGCATGTGATCTGGATTGATTCCAAGCAATAGAACCCGCGGCCTGAAACACTACGACTTCGGTATCGAATTGACGAAACGACGAACACAAGGAGGAGGGTGCGGCGCAGCCGCTGTTACGCAGCCGTGAATGTTTACTACCAAGGAACTAGTTTTTGTCCGCCAAAGTATCATTCAATAGCAGGGTGCCGATTTGTACTATGATATGGAAATTTGTGTTGCGCTGATTCGCTTAAAAACAGCCGTAACAGAATCGCATGTGATTACTCATACGGGCTGCATTGGAAAGTTGATCTGATACGGCCAGACACGCAAAGCTACTAACTAAAACAAAAAGGTATCGCTATGATCTACGCAAATCCAGGTTCTGAAGGATCCGTCGTCTCTTTTAAGCAGCGCTATGGCAACTACATCGGCGGTGAGTTCGTGGCGCCTGTTGAGGGTCGCTACTTCACTAATACGACACCGATTACCGGTGAGGTGATTGCCGAGATTCCGCGCTCCTGTGCTGCCGATATAGAAAAAGCGCTGGATGCTGCGCACGCCGCTAAAGCCGCTTGGGGCAAGACATCGGTCACCGAACGTTCCAATATTTTGTTGAAGATTGCTGACCGGATCGAAGCCAATCTTGAAAAGCTGGCAGTTGCCGAGAGCTGGGATAACGGTAAATCGGTACGCGAGACGCTGGCCGCTGACGTACCGCTGGCGGTCGACCACTTCCGTTACTATGCCGGTTGTATCCGTGCTCAGGAAGGCACCGTCGCCGAGATTGACGAGCATACTGCGGCGTATCACTTCCATGAGCCGCTAGGCGTGGTTGGACAGATCATCCCCTGGAACTTCCCGCTGTTGATGGCGGCCTGGAAGCTGGCGCCGGCGTTGGTGACAGGTAACTGTGTGATCCTCAAGCCTGCCGAGCAGACGCCGATGTCGATGATCGTGCTGATGGAGATCATCGGTGACTTGTTGCCGCCGGGTGTGCTGAACATCGTTCAGGGTTACGGTGAAGAGGCAGGTCAGGCGCTGGCCACCAGTAAGCGTATCGCCAAGATTG
>SDWN01000005.1 GCA_004195305.1 Neptunomonas sp.
CGAAAAAACGCGCTGGTCTCGTCAAACCCCATCAGCAGCGCGACATCGGTATTGCTCAGCTCCGGACAGTTCAGGTAGTTGGTGGCCGCTTCGCGACGACACTCATCTTTAATCTTTTGATAAGAGGTCTGCTCAGCCAGCAACCGCCGGCGCAGCGTAGTCACCGACATATGCAACGACTCGGCGGCCTGCTCAGAGCTGGGCAGGGAACGACTGAAATCCCGGCCGATCAGCGCCCGCACCTGCGCGCGTAAGCTGCTATCACTATCGACCATCACCAACAGCTGATAAGGGGCAGTTTTAAGGAACCCCTGCAGCGTCTGTTCGGTCTGTATTAGTGGCAGATCCATTTGCTCAATGTCGTAGCGCAGCTGATTGCTGGGCTGATTGAATTTTATCGGCGCCTGGAACAGCACCTCATAATCGTTACCATCATCAGGCCGGGGGAAAGCGAAGTGAACCGCTGACAATTTCACCCGCCGACCCACCAACCAGCTCTGAAAATGATGCCATGCCGACAGCGCGGTCCTGATCGACGTGGTGCTGTAACCAGCAAGTATCTGCTCGAACTCCTCATGCGGCACATTCGATAGCGGCGCCAGCGACACCATCGCCTGCTTGCCTCGAAATTCCAGCATGGGCTTAGTTCTTGCCCCTCGACAGAGATCGTAAAACTCACTGCAACGCTGCAGCGCATCGCCGAGTTTGACGCAATGAATACAGCATAGACACATCATCCTGAAGGTGCCGTTGGGGACCTTGCCGCCACTGGGCATGCCGTAGGATTCATCGCGCATCAGCCACATCGCTTTCTGATACAGCTTGCCATACTTAACCGCTGACAGCTCAGGCTGCTGCAACTCCTGCGGACTGATTTCGGCCAACTCCAGCAATTCAGCCAATTCGTTGGGGTTGCTCTCCAACGATTTAAGCAGCGAACTGACGTAGGACGCGGGGACGGTGACTTCGTTCAAGGATCGACCCTCTTCATAACTTCAAACCAACGATTTAACTGACACTTTCGCCCATAACACCCCTAACTCGGTGTCAGGTCAAGCCTTTAGTGAATTTCATGACAACGAAATAACTAACAATTGGAACGGCCGCTGGCAGCTTCATACACCCTTTCGCCCCCTCAACGCGCCCTCAGCCAGAGGAACCTCCATTGACCCGCTCACCGAGGCAGTTTAATCACTGATTCAAGTACTAATAGCCATGGGAAAAACTAACGGCACCAAACGTATCTCGTTTATCGGTGAATTCAGTACTGGAACTGGTAGAGGATAGTTGGAACACGAAAGAGTTCTTTCCGATATTCCACGCGGCTCCCGTGGAAAGTTGGTTCTGAAAGTGCTCGAGGGGGGCCGAGTGGCTATCTTTAAAGGTATTACCTTCGATCAATATACTGTTAAACACCAGACCGACTTTCCCGCCAAAAAACAGATAAAAATCATTTCCAGACGAGAAAGATAATGAATTGGCTCGCCGGTCAGCATCCAATGAAAATGTTGAGAAACTATGCTGTAGATTTGTGCCCCACCTTATGGCGAAACCCGCTTTAGTTACGGATTGAAGATTTCCTATACCGGCCCCATAAAGCCCAATAATATCGATCTGATTATTTTCATCATTAGAACGATAGAGTTTCCATATCCGCTGAGCCTCAACCTTAAAGACAAACTCATTTCCGATTTGATGATCCCACCCTTTAGGCTCTTCAGAACTCAACAGTCTGTGGATAAACGTCTGAGACTTCTCTGCGTAAGCGATAGGACCCACCACGCCCAGATACAGAGAAAATTGATCGGCAACTTGCGCGTCCCAGGCATACAAGGTGCCTTGCCATGCCAGCAAACCCGCATAAGGAACATCGTCGACAAGTAATTCTTGGGTACTAATATCTTCGGGAGTTTGCATGCGGTGGAAAAACATATGCGCAATGCCCCTGCGCTTATTATTCATGGTACTAATATACGTATCTTTGGTTAACCAATAGATCCAACGGGGTAAATTATCAGCATTAAAATCGTTGAAAACCCCCTGACCAAAGGTAATACCCATGCCGTTAGTGTAACCCGCATCATCTCCAACAAAGAAGTCATTCTCAAATGTAAACGCAAATAAGTTCTGTGTTTTTGGTTCTGCCCTAGCACCTGCTGAACACAACATTATCAATCCAAAAATAACAAATTTATGCTTAAATCCAGAAAAACAGACTTTACACATACAGCCCTCTATGACTAAGAATAATGCACAACATAAATCTAACCGCCGCTTAAAACAACCTTGATATATAGTGCAACAAACACCAAAACTAAGCATAAAAATATAGCCATGTTAAAACAGACCGCTCTGAGCCGCCTCCTGCAGCTGACGGAATACCGAACATAGCGCCCACCACTGCTAACCAATCAAACCCACCGGGATGGCCCGACATAGGCAAGACAGGAGCTGATGCGCCAAGCGCCCCCTAAGCCATCTTGCGACAGCTGCAGTAAACAAACTTTTGCTCATTGCCACCTGGAGTGTAATGCGATTCAACCTCATGCCCAAGAAGCAGGAAGGGCTCTCCAAACTCGGCATGCAGTTCATCTCCGCTGTAGCGCTGAACCGGTAGCCCACTGCAACGGGCAGGGCCGTCCTCTGCAAAAGTTGCCACAATAACAATGCCGCCGGGCTTAACCGCGCGCAGCACCGCCTGCACATATGCCTGCCGCTCTTCCGGGGTATTAAGAAAATGAAACACCGCCCGATCGTGCCAGACATCGTAGCGGTGCATGGGAAACCCGGCCTCAATAACATTAGCCTCGAGCCAATTCACACTAGCGCCCCGCTCACCAAGCCTGGCTTTGGCCTTGGCAAGGGCAGCCCCAGAAAGGTCAAGTACGGTTAGACTTCGATAGCCATTTGCACAGAGGCCGTCTACCAGCGTTGAAGCTCCGCCACCAACATCGATGATCGAGGCTGACGGCTGCACACCAGAGCCCTGAATCAACTTCAGCGAGAGTTCCGCATGCTCCTGGAACCAACTGACCTCATCTTCAGCCTTAGTTGAATACACCTTTTCCCAATGATCCTTCGATTGCATACTAACTCCACTATTAATCTTGACGCATCCTTGCATCTCCTATTAACCCGCCGGGTCAATAACGCCTGAGGCCGCAGGTCTTGCGCTTGGCTAAGCAAAAACAAGACTCCATTGATATGCTGAATCAAGCAGCCAAGGATGGGCCTCCCTCGGCTTTGCCAGCGATTCTCTATTGATGGCGCATGCTCACAAGAGCAGGAGACGCTGGCCAGCCACGTGTTCTGATCAACGCAGGCGGCTGATCGCGTCTTCTATCCGGGCGATGCGGTCATCATTGGAGGGGTGCGAGCTTAAAAACCCGCCGCCCCTGCCATGCTTTTTCATCAGCGTTTCGACGGAACGCTTCATCGCGTAGGGGTCTTTGCCCTGGCGTTGCAGCAGCTGGACCGCAAATTCGTCCGCTTCCAACTCATCCGCCTGGGAGAAATGCGCGTTCACCGCACTGTGCGCTAAGGTGCCCAGCTGCGATGAGGTCAGACTACCGATTGTGCCCCCGACCCCTACCGCGCCCTGAAACAGCGCATTGGTCAGCAGGACCTGTTTCATCTGATGGTAGCTGTGCTTGAGCTTCACATGACCAATCTCATGACCGATAACCGCCAGAACCTGGTCGTCTGGCATCGCATCCAGCAGTGCCGAGTGCACCCGTACCGTACCGTCTGCCATGGCAAACGCATTAATATCCGCCGACAGATAAACTTTGTAGTTAAGACTCAGTCCGTCTAGCGGCGCCAACCCCTGGATAATACGCTGTAGCTGCTGGCCGTAAGCACTCGTCTGCGCCGCTACCTGGCTCTGACTATCCAGCTCCTGCGCCGAGAGCGCCGCAGTTTCACGCACGCTTCTGGCATCCAGGGTCGTCGCCTGGAGCACAGAAGCCCCCACGATCAGGGCCGAACTGGTATCAAAGCTGCCATCGCTGGCACAGCCCCCCAACAACGCAATCAGGGTCAACGGCAGTACACGGCTCTTCAGCATCTGGGCATTCCTATCTCTTCTACAGTGAATTAGGGACATCTAAACATAAACATCCAGGCTAGAGAATTGACCTGAGCCGTCGCGAACGTAAATTAGAGAGGCTGGTAACGCGTTTAGCGTAACCGGAGTACCTTGATCTGTATGTTCAATACCGCTCACCGGCCCTTATAGAACATGACGATCATCGGTATTTTGGAGTGGTTTCCGCTCTTTTTGGGTAGTGATCCGCAGAAACCATGCCGCAACCCAACTTGATTTCATGATTCTTGAGCGCTGAATAGTAAGCTTCGTATTCTGGCTATGCCTAGGGCAGGGGGCTATTCTTTATGTGAACTCTGATAAAACCCTAGGAGGCCATTATCATGACTATGACCGTTACCGGAACGTACGAATCCTCTGCACAAATGAAGAATACGCGGGAAGATCTGGTTGCGACCGGAATTCCGCAGGAACAGATCTTTGTTGATGAGGAAAACCATCATATTAAAGTGATGATCGCGGATGTCACTGAGCCTGAGATCGAGGAGATTCTCACGCGTCACAATGTTCATTCGATGACAACGAGTACCCATTAACGCCCGTAATGGCCCAATTATTCTGGTCTGCGGATTAAGCGACTAAATCAGGGGGCGGGGCAGCATTTAGATTAAATGATTCCGTCCTCAGAGGCAGTATCGTCGAGCATCTACGTCGAATCGCCCTGCTCCCTGCTGCGACGGATCGTAATAGTCAGCTGAGATGAGGCTAGGCGCTGCCAGGGCTCGCACCACTGCCCTGCCAGCGTTTGATCTTATCTGTTTCGATATCAAACAGATCCAACACCCGGGCAACGCTGTGGGTGACTAACTCATCGATCGATTGCGGCTTAGTATAGAACGCAGGCATCGGGGGTGCGATCACCGCACCCAGCTGCGATGCCTCGTACAACAGCTTGCAGTGCCCCTGATGCAGCGGTGTCTCGCGCGGCATCAATACCAGGGGGCGGCGCTCTTTTAAGACCACATCGGCAGCCCGTACCAGCAGACTATCCGCGTACGAATGGACGATGGCGGAGAGGGTTTTCATCGAGCAGGGGGTGATGATCATCCCAGCTGTCTTGAACGATCCGCTGGCAATACTCGCGGCTTGATTCCGATAGTTATGCACTTCGTCGGCCAGCCCCTCGACATATTTAGCGCTCAGCTCGGTTTCGATCTCAATGTTCTTGCGCGCATAGCTACTCATGATCAAATGGGTTTCTATGCCTGGAATATCGCGTAGTAGCTGCAACAGACGGATGCCGTAAATCACACCGCTGGCACCGCTCATACCTACAATCAGTCGTTTGGTCATAAAGCCTGTAGTCCGTAAAAGTACTCGCATCAGCCGTCTTGACCGGGTTGTGACAAACTTTACCCAGTAAAGACACCCTGAATCGGTGACTTTAGCAGATCAACATCGTCAGATCTGTTAAATCCCGCGTCGCTGTTTAAAAAGGCGATGGCGGAGTTAACGGTTGTTGCAGAGCAGAGACTCTGGGTTAGCCGCCGGACCAGCGCGCTATTAAGATCCGCAACCCGAGCATGCATGCTATGTTTGATCGCAACGGCTGTCTTTGAATAACCCACAGGATTCTCCATCATGCAGGACTCCCGGCCACTCCCGTCGACTATTCCGGATCCGATTCAGGCAGCCGACAACGACAGCCTGCCCACCCAGTATGCGGCCATTGATCTGGGCTCGAACAGCTTTCACCTGATCGTGGCACGCCTGGTTCAGGATGAACTGCAGCCGATCGACCGCCTGGGCGAAAAAGTACAGCTGGCTGCAGGATTGGATACCCACTGGCAACTGGATGAGGCCGCCCAGACCCGAGGCATGGCATGCCTGGAGCTGTTCGCGCAGCGCATTGCGGGAATCCCCCGGGAGCAGATCCGCGTCGTCGGTACCAACACGTTGCGCGCGGCCTATAACCGGATGGCGTTTATCGAACCGGCCGAAGCGCTGCTGAATTGCCCGGTAGAGGTGATATCCGGACGCGAAGAAGCGCGCCTGATCTACCAGGGCGTGGCGCACTCGCAGGCCGATGACGGCGATCGGCGCCTGGTAATCGATATCGGTGGTGGCAGCACCGAACTGATCATCGGCGAACGTTTTTCACCGATCGAGCGGGAAAGCCTGCATATGGGTTGTGTCTCCTACACCCAGCGTTACTTTGCTAACGGCCAGCTCACCCACAGCAACTTCAACAATGCGATCCATGCGGCCCATGTCGAACTCCTCAGCATTCGCAAGCGCTACCGCAAGCTGGGCTGGTGCGATGCCCTGGGCGCATCCGGGACGATTAAAGCCGTGCTGCGTCTGTGTCAATTTGACCCAACCGGCCCCCAGCACCTCTCGCTGCTACATCTTAATCAACTGAAACAGCGACTACTGGAATTTGGAAGCGTGGAGGCGATCCTGTTTGATGCACTCAAGCCTGAGCGTGCTCGCGTACTGCCCGGCGGTCTGGCGATCCTGATTGCAGTGTTTGAATCGCTGCAGATCGATACCCTGGGTTTTTCCACCGGCGCCCTGCGCGAAGGCCTGCTCTACGACTTGGTCGGCCGACGCCAGCATGAAGATGTCCGCGAACGCACCATCAATGCGCTGATGCAACGCTATCACATCGATACCGAACAGACCGCCGCGGTGGAAAACACCGCCTTGGTATGCCTCCAACAGACGCCTTTTTCAGCCGCTAAGTATCGTAATCTGATTAGCTGGGCTGCGCGCCTGCACGAAATTGGCTTGTCGATAGCGCACAGTCAGTTCCAGAAACACGGCGGCTATCTGATTCAGCACTCCGACCTGATGGGATTCAGCCAGAGTGAGCAGCTGCAGCTGGCACTGTTGGTGCGAGGTCACCGGCGTAAACTGCCGCTACAGGAACTGGAACAGTTTCGGCCGATGCGGCGCCAGATCCTAATGGCCCTATGCATGATTTTGCGGCTGGCGGTGCTGCTCAATCAGAGCCGGCTGGCCGAGCAGGTCCCCGAGTTAACACTCGACTATCACGAAGACCATCTGCACCTGATTTTTACACCAGGCTGGCTGGATGAGCACCCACTGACCCTGACCAATTTGCAGCGGGAGGCGGATTACCTGGGGGTGGTTGGTTATCGGCTTACATTCCGTTAATAGGCCCCCGGGCTCGTTAATCCAAGCCTGTTAATCTGAGCCACTTAATTTGGGCCACTTAATCCGCGTCTCTTAATCTACGATCATTTTATCCTCGCCTATTTAATCCAGAAGACCACTACCGCTGTCTCTTATACACATCT
>SDWN01000492.1 GCA_004195305.1 Neptunomonas sp.
CAATATCCGTGTAACGACCACCGGCTTTATGCGAGTGCAGGAAGATGTGGAGTCCACGGATGCTCATATCACCCTACATGCAATCGATTCCTCACGCATGACACTGTTGCCACACCCCGATGGCAATGATGCCGTCTCTGCGCTGGACAGTGATGCGAATTTTGATGAAGACCTGATTGTCGAAAACAACGCCACCGTTAAGGGCGCACTCAGTGTGACCCTGCTGGCCGGTGACGATATGTTGATAGATAGCGGTGCGGTGCTAACCACCGATGCTGACGGCAACACCGATGTGGGCGACTTCATCACTTTGCGAATCGACCATGCCGATGCCGATGATAACGCGGCATTAGACGCTCAGAACAATGCCATTAATACCGGTGCGCGGTTTGATCTGTTGGGTAATATCGCCACCAGCAGCCTACTGATCAGCGGCCAGCGCGACGACGATACCTTCTATCTCAGTCCACAATCACTCAGCGGTCATACCCGTGTGATAGGCGATATTAGTGACGCAGAGGGCGGTAGTGATCGGTTTGTACTCGATCATCTGCCGACGGTCACCAGCACACATGATCGTCCGGCTCACCTGCTGGCCGATGGTAGCGACGGAGCGGTGCTCGATACCATCGATCTTGATGGCCTCGGCGGTAGCGACCACTATGTCATCAACGTCAGTGGCGATGAGACCTCGTATCTGGTCAACGTCCATGATACCGGTGCCCACGACGATGGTGCCGATACGCTCAGCATCCATACCTTAAATGATGTCGGTACCGACGCGTTTGATTGGAATCACCCGCAGCAGAGCAGCACCGATCCAGAAAGGGGCGATGTGTTCCTGCTACGTAACAACTTTGTGGCCTACCTGACCCAGGACGGCACGAATAGTGATAACCGCTTGACCTTGAAGAGCTCGGTCGAGCGCATCAACTATGACGATTCCATCAATGGTCGCCTGCTCGTCAGTTCCGGTGCCGGTGATGACCAGTTTTATGTTGATGACAACAGTGCGATTACCACCCTCGACGGTGGTGTCGGTGATGACCTGTTCCAGATAGGGCAGGTGTTTGGTAGCAACCCTAATGGCTATGAATACGCCAATGGCGACATTGACCCGCGTTCAGTGGTCGATGATGTCGAGAATGTTGACCTGACCTCCAATAGCGATGATGTTGAGTTACTACAGATCACCCGTGGCTGGCTCAGCCAGGGTATCACCCATGCGCTATCGGCCTTTGGTGGTGAGGGCAAGGATACGTTCAACGTCTACAGCAACAAAGCCGTGCTGCGGATGGAAGGTGAATCGGGTAACGATACCTTCGTTATTCGCGCCTTTATCGCCGAGGACGACATCATCGCCGAGGGTGGCGGTGACGACGACCACTTCGAATACAACATCAATGCCCCCGTCAGCATCAACGGCGGTCTGGGCTTCGATACGGTGGTGGTAATCGGTACCGAACGTGACGATGTATTCCTGATTACAGAAGAGGGTATCTTCGGCGCAGGCTTGACCATCAATGTCGATGGTGTTGAAGAGGCGATCGAAGTCGATGGCCTCGAAGGCGACGATACCTTCTATATCCTCAGCACCCGTGATGATGTCGTCACCACGGTGATCGGTGGTCTGGGCAGTGACAGCTTTATTGTCACCGGCGATGTGACTAAGGACATTATCAGCCAAAGCCTTGATGGTTTGAGTTCGGTGATCAACCACGGTGCCAACAGTGAACCGAATAACCCCTATGACAATCTGCTGGTCGACGGTATTCCGGTTTCAATCGCGACCGAAGCCCAAGGCAAAGTGGTGATTAATCAAGATACCGAAACTACTTCACCAGGCTTTACCCGCGTCACTGAAGACAGTGATGATGAGGACGGCTATTGGATCAATCTGTTCCGTCCTAGCAGCCTGCACGGTTCGACAGTGGCCTACCTCACGGTCTCAGCCACTACATCATCGAGCTATGATCGTCGTCTGCCGACCCGCAGTGGTACGTCGGGCGACCCTGCAGAGTCGGTACTGATTTCAATCGATGGTGGTACTACTTGGCAGCAATCTGCGGTATTGACCTTTACTGAAGCCGATTGGGATACGCCGCAGCGCGTGTTAGTCAAAGCTGCACATGATGATGCCATCGAAGGTGAACGCAAGGTGATGATCAGCCACAGTCTGCTGGTCGAGAGCAACGTTCAAGCTGATATTGATGCCTACGACAGCATCGCAATTGCCAACGTCGAAGTCCAGGTGCTCGATGATGATCTGGGTACGCTGTTGATTGAAGAGGTGAACACCGCAGGCGTTGTCGATAACGAGACGCGTGTACTCGAAGGCGTTGATGTGACCGATGCAACAGGCACGGTGATCGGCCAAAGCGCTATCGATGATACCTACCGGGTTCGGCTGTCGGTCGCGCCAACGGCTGATGTGCTGGTTGATGTCACGCTGGATGATGCACAACTGGCACTGTTTGACAGTCATGGCGTTGAAGTCACGCAACTCACGTTTACCGCAGACAGTACCGTTCCGGGTGATGGTAGCTGGGATGACTGGGTCACGCTAACGGTCAAAGCGGTCAACACCCTCAGCAGCGGTGGAGAAGAGACTGAGCGCGAAAATAGTCAAGTCTCACGCATCCTGCACAGCTTCTCCAGTGTCGATGCCGTGTACGATGATGCCGCAGGTGTCGAGTTGGATGTGCGGGTGATTGATGATGACGGTGCAAATGTCTTAGTGACTGAAACCAACGGTGCAACCAAACTGGTCAAGGGCGTATCGGGTGACGACTACAGTTTGCGCTTGGTCAGCGATCCAGAAGCGTTAGTGACAGTGAATCTGTTTGCAGACGGTCAGACGACCGTCCTCAGTGCCGTACTGGGTGCAACCGATCGTCTGACAACAGCAACCATTGGCCAAAGTGTCGATGTAGGGGTCACTATAGGTACAGATACCCTGACCAATGAAGGCGAATCGGTCAGTCGTTACACGCTGACGCGCACCGATGGCAGCAGTTGGCTCGACGATGGCTACCGTGTCGGTACGCTGTTTACTATCGATGGCGGCAGTAGTTTCTTCACTGTTAACGATCTGATCGATGACATTAATACCGAAACCACACTTGATACGGTTGTCTCCTCGACGCTGGTGCTGACGCTGGACAGCGATCTGGGCACGCTCACCAACGGTGATCATGCATTCCAGCGTACCGCTTACGCGGTCGAGTTTGATGCCAGCAACTGGTGGCAGGATGTCACCATCGCTATCGAAGCTAATCTCAACTTCGTCGCCGATGTCAGTGAGCAGTTTGTCCGTAATGAGCCCGTGCGTCAGCACCTGACCAGCCAGATCAATGGCCCTCTGATCATTGAAGGCGGTATCGCTGTTGGCAAAGACCGCTCGCTACGCCCAGCCGTGATGCTACCGACTGAGTTCACCGACGCACCCAAAGATATAGAAGTGAATACCGATGAGACTCAGCAAGCTGACCGTCTCAACGTCTTTAATGACTCCAGCATTGCCGATGACTCCGCTTGGCTGACCTCTGTTGAGCTGTATAACGATGTGGTCAAGCTCGATGATGCCACTAACCTATCCGGCTTGGGTATGCGTCCCGATGCCAACGGCATGAGCAAGGTTCTTAAGGTCGATATTAGCGATGCTCAAGATGGCAGTACTGTTCTCGACTTCCACGGTGGTATCACCTTCGATGATATTGAGATTACCGAGATCCTACTGGGTCAAGGCAACGACACGATGACCATCGACGCGACCAGCAGCGGTACGCCGGGAGCCGATGAGTATGTGGTGACAGTCATCCACGGTGGAGGCAATGCGGTTCTCACCGATGAATTTGGCAACTATATCGATGCGATGGGCGATCCGTCATCCGTGCCGGTCATGGGTGGTGATCACATTACCGTCAACGGCGGTGGTGGCGATAGCTCACCGCTAGTGATCTACGGCGATACCTCACAAGACGGTAGCCGCTACGACTCACGCCCTGATCTCGGTATATTTACCGGCAATGCACTGTTCTTTAACAACCATGGTAACGATGTGATCGACGCGTCGCAGTCCAGCGGTGCGATTACGATCTACGGCGGTCGTGGCGATGATTTGATCTACGGCAGTCAGGCGGCGGACCAACTGGCCGGTGGTTCTGGACAAGACACGATCTTTGGCGAAGGCGGCGACGATCACATCTACGGTGACTCGGGCTTCAACCTCGATTTTGATGTCAGTAAAGATGACGCCGATGTCGCAGTTGTCGCCCGTCTACTAACGGTCGCGACGATTAACCTCAGCTCTGAACTGACCGCCGATGCCGTGACCGAAATTGATGACCTGGTCGAACGGACAACCGGCGTCATCGCGGCCGATAGCGATACCCTCTACGGTAACGCCGGCGCGGACATCATCTTTGGTGATCACGGTGAGATCTTGCAGGCTGATGGTGGCATCAACCGGCTGTTACATAACGGCTTAATCACCTACATCGGTACGCTAGAACCGAGCAACGGGGCTAAAGACACCATCGAAGGCAACGCCGGAGACGACCGCATTCTGGGAGGCAACGGCGATGATTTTATCTCCGGAGGTGAAGGCCGGAATATTCTGTTCGGTGATTTGGGTTTGATCGATTACGTGCTGGCAGATACCGATGACCTCGACGATATCGACCGTATTGAATCAACTGACTTTGCCATTGGCGGCATGGATACCATCATCGCTGGTTCGCTCAGTGATATTATTCTGGGCGGTTTCGGCAGTGACCTGATCAATGCAGGGCAAGGCTACAACAACATCGTGATTGGTGATCACGGTCGCATTCGTTCAGCGGAAGATATGTTGCATGAGGAGCTGGATGCGCCATTAGACGGCCACAGCATCACGCTAGGGCGCATTGAAACAATCTCGCCAGCGATCGGCGGCGGTGCAGACATCATCACCACCGGTACCGGTCGCGACATTATCTTGGGTGGCGCGGCAGGCGATAGCATCTTTGCTTACGGCTCGAACACATTGTCCGATGACACGGTGGTGGTCGATCCAACGGCCGAAGCGTCTGATCAAAATAATTTGATCATTGGCGACTTTGGTTTCATCGACTATGTCAGTGAAGATGGTGACGCCAGCGATATCGATCGGATCTGGTCGACGGAGGCTAATGAGATCGCGTTGGCAGGTGGTGATCTGATCTATACCGGTGCGGGCAATGATATCGTCATCGCCGGTAGTGGTACGGATGAGATTCATGCCGGTGACGGTGTCAATCTGCTGATGGGTGACAGCGGCCAGCTGACCTCGGCTATCGTCGATGATCCGAAGCTTTGGTCAGCCCACGACTTTACTCTGGGGCTGGTACAAACCATCGGTTGTGAAGACGACGGCCACGATACCATTATCACCGGTGACGATAACGATGTGGTACTTGGCGGTCTAGGCGGCGATTTCATCTCCACCAACGGCGGTAACGACATCGTCCTCGGTGGACATGGTGTCATCGGTTACGCTGACACCACCATCGACGGTGTGATGGTATTTGAAGATCCAGATGCGATCGACGATGTGACCGTGATCGACTATCTGGCGACCGACTATGCACCGGGGGATGATGAGATTATCGGCGGCAGCGGTAACGATATTCTGCTCGGTGGCGGCGGTCGTGACCGGATGATCGGTAACGAAGGTAATGACTTGATCTTCGGTGATCATGGCGTCATCGAGGGTGACCTTGACCCCGTCAATGGTTTCCACCTGCCGTTGAGCGACCTGCAGCCGATGTTCCGCTTCACTTCGATCAGCACCGCGGAGCGGGTGACGGATCATCATTGCAGCGAGTTTAATGGCGATCTGTTGGGTGATGACGACTACATCGAGGGTAACCAGGGCGACGATATTCTGATCGGTGGCCAAGGATCCGATGCGATCTTCGGCGGTAGCGATGATGATGATATTGCCGGGGGTCATGCGCTGGGCGGCCACGGTATTGAAACGGATGGCAGCTTAAGCCCCGTGCACAGTGACTTACTCGATGCGGTTACTTTACTCACTGGCGTGGCTCAGGGGCACGACGACGGTGATTTCATCGATGCCGGTAGCGACAACGATCTGGTGGCCGGTGATAACGCGCGCTTCGAACGCCGTCCCGATTCACTCAGTGAGCGGGTTAGGGTGCTGGAAGATAGCGTTATCTACGGCGAGACCATCAGCAGTATTGAATACACCGATGGTCTGGTGCAGGTCACCGGAGACTCGCAATTCAACCCAACCGATGCGGTAGCGCGCGTGGTGCAATTGCTGGCGCATTCCGATCTTGATGAAATGAATAACAGCCCCAGTCATGGTGATGATTACATCGCTGGTGGCTCGGAAGATGACCTGCTGTTCGGTCAGCTGGGTGATGACGTTATCCAAGGCGACGGCCTGTTGGACATGAGCCCTCTGGTGGACATGCTTGAGCACGGCTACGAGATGGGACAAGTACTGGCCAGTGGTGCAGTGGTGATCCGTCAAGATGCTAATCGCTACCACTTGCTCAGCCCGGTTGGCGCCGAGCGTGATGGCGACGGCTACCTGCACGTCGATGCGTCGATGGAGTTGGCGACCGACGGCGATGATTACATCGAGGGTAATGGCGGTAATGACCTGATCTTCGGCAACCTGGGCCAGGACGATATTGTTGGCGGCAGTTCGACCCTGTTCGGTCTGGCCGGAAGTGAAAGCTTGCGCCCCGATGGCGAGGACCTGATCTTCGGTGGCGCGGGTATTGATCTGGTTCGCAACAACGAGGGCGATCTGAGCGATACCGGGCATGCCCGCGATGCCGATGTGATCGCCGGTGATAATGCCAACATCTTCCGTCTGGTCGGCGTTAATGGCAGCCGTCTGGTGGATGGTGATGGCGACATGATCAACACATTCCTAAGCTTCAACTACGACAATCCTTCGGCCAATGGCTACTCCGGTAACGGTGGCGGCTACAGCGCGACTCTACGCATCATTCCCCGTGGTGTAGAGCTGATCGATTACACCGAAGGTGGTCCGGACTTTGACGCTGCAGCATTTAACGATAATGGCGCGACCGATGAGATACACGGTGAATCCGGTGATGATCAAATCTACGGCCAGGTCGGCGACGATGTGTTGTACGGCGAAGGTCAGGACGATGATCTGATCGGTGGCTGGGGCCGCGATATTATCTTCGGCGGCACCGGTCGCGATGGGGTTTTGGGCGACGATGGCCGGATCTATACCTGTCTCTTATACACATCT
>SDWN01000719.1 GCA_004195305.1 Neptunomonas sp.
TGAAGGCCCGCGCGCTCAATCAATGCAGGTCATGAAATCCGATATGCATGTGTGGATTGGGCGATTTTATTTCGACATGAGTGCTGCCTATGTCAGGCTTCAGCCTGACAAAACCCTCAGCAACCACCCATTTCGGGATGCTATACCCATCCACAAACCCCGCCATTCATGCAGATTAGTTGTTATACCGACCAGAGTGCTACCCATGTCAGACTGAAGCCCGACGCACAAAAAATGCATGCTTGGGTTGTTGGTTTATACAGAAAGAATAGATCGGCTGCATCTTGGCTGAGCATTGTGGGTAATCAGGAAACCCTATACTTTGTTTTCGTTAGCGGTCTTGCCGCACAGCGCCAGATTTTTTTTGCGGTGGAAAGAGCCCCCATGTGATGATGACAAGCAAGCCGAAAACCGTGTAGACCACCACAAAAACCCATTCGGGCGCGTCATAGTAAAGAAAACGCTGCAGCCAGTATTGAATAAAACCACCATCATATGGCACGCCTCCGGCTTCGCCCCGGAGCCACATTTCAAGGGTGGTGAGGGGGCATAATAGCCCCGCCCAGGATTGAACAACGACCACCGCGATAGCGACAAGGTGAACAACCCTAAACCACCAGTTACGCACCCATAGCCACTGGCGATAGCCGCCCACTATCGTCAAGAGTAATGCCGCTACCACAAAGACAACAATCAAGCTGTGTAGAAGCAACACGGCATCTGCAAGGTTTTGATATAATTGATCCATGCTCTAAACAGGCCGCGGGTTGTCCGATAAAAACGCCGTGCTATTCCATGAAATTTTGCAGCAAGACATAGTATTCATCTCCATCTGATAGGTTGTTGTGCCCGACGCCGAGAATGGTTTTCACGGTGATTTGTTGTTCCGGAAATGCTTCTATTAGACGAACAGAATACTTTAAAGGGATCACCTTATCGTGCTCTGCCAGAATAATAAGGGTCCTAGATTCGATCTCTTTGATTCTATCCACAGAGTCATATTTATCTTTCAATAAGATCGTCATAGGATAAATAGGAAACCTATCTTGAGCGATCCGTTGAATACTATCGTAGGGGGTCACCAAAACCATCTGCCTGATCGCTCTCGTTGAAGCCAAAAAGGTAGCGACTCCTGACCCCAGACTGCGACCGATAACAGATACATTTGCATGGCGTTTCTGAACGATATCGTAGATATATTGCGCATCGGAGTAGAGTGCTCGTTCAGTTGGATTGCCACTGCTCCCGCCATAACCCCTGTAGTTCACCAAATATAGCGTATGCGCCGGAAAAGCATTGGCAAGGCTAACCGAGTTATGAACCACAGATTCGGCATTCCCTCCGAAGTATAGAATCGCATTTGCGTTACTTTCGTTTAGCACCACAACCTCAACACGCTCACCCTCATTCAAAAACGGCTCAATAGTTAAAGTGTGTGCGTACGTTGCTGAGGGAAAATATATAAGGTCACGCTGAAATACAAAAAGCAGGATAGCGATCAGAAAATACGCCGATATGGTCAGTCCTGCGAGAAATTTAAATGTCATCATACTCGTCGTAACCGCCACTTGGCATATTTATCAATTTCCGTAACGCTGACGTCGTAACCCCGACACCCTAGGCCCTGCAGTATCTAGGCCGGGGCGGTGTCCGGCACTTTAGGGACACTCGCAGATCAGTATATTGTCGCTCACGTCAGTGGCAGGTATAGCTTGTGAAAGTCGACCTGCAAGTACTCGTTAGGCGTTGTAAGTTAGTTAACCGGATCATTGCGAACATAACTGCCATTATCGAATTTGGAAAAGAAGTGCTCCAGCATAGGGTGATTGATGGGGGCTACGCCATCATCAGGCTCCAAGTTTTGTTCAGCGACATAAGTGGAATGCGCGCTCTCATGGACTAACACATGGTACCAAGGCCTATTTTTCGGGGGACGAGACTTCGCGACTATTTCGTACCACTCTTCTGATGCTTGGAAATTTCGATCCACATCAACAATTACGCCACGATAGTCGAAAAGCCGATGGTGAACCAATTCACCAATGGAGAATTTAACCCTGGTAATATTCGTTACAGTTCCCATGAGCTTCACACTGCGGTCGGGTAAGCGGATTCAATAACTTATTATAGCGCTTGCAAGGCAGGTATGCCTTGCAAGCGCGTGGACAATAGAACGGGGGGTATGATGCCCCGGCGGGTTCCGCAACATCCCCAGCAGCCGCATCGAGTCTCAGGGGCGGACCATATATGACCCCGTTGCCCGATCTGACCTCCTGCACGTTATCTAAACGATTGCCTGGATCCAATTTCAGCTCTGTTATAGAGATTACGACCTGTATCTAGATCCAAATCGACCCGATCACTTTCTGACTCCTCCAGTTTTTGGCGAGCAGTGTTAATTTCTTGCCACATGCTGCTTCGCTGTCTCCAAGCCCCCTTATCAAATTCTGCATACATTAAATCGAGACAGGGTCCGTCCTGTTTGCAAATAAAAAGGCTGGATTTGTGAATTCCTTTGATTGGCTCTCCGTCTACGCTCGTCCAGCGGGATCCATCATCCTTGAGATAGTACACGTCCGCTCCAAATGCCAATCCAGCGACAAATAGAAACAGAGCAAATCCAATTGGATAGCTAAAGAAATGGAAAATTTGTTTAATCATTCTCATCTCCCGCTTAATCGCTTTTTATATGTCCATATTAATTAGACAATATGAGGAGTGATACCGTTGCAAAGAAATAATACCAACACGGAACGGGGTCAGGTTTAGGCTGCATAGAATAGATGAACGCGACAACTATTAACCAAGTGGACAAATAGGTTCCATACCTTTCTGTCCATCGTCCTGAAAATCTGCCGAAATTGCGTGGAACTGCTTGATTTTCAGGGGCTCGCATGGGTCTTCGACCCATGATGACGCATCCTTGCGTCTCCTATTTACCCGCGGGTTAATACCTTTAAGCGCGCCTAAAGCGTCATCTGACTTTACTGGCTATATCTAGTCCTTAGGAGGGAGATATTCGACAAACGCCTTTTCGTAGTCACAAAACACGCGCTTTCCCTTTATCAGTGCAACACCGATGATCTCTTTAGCATTTTCATCATGCTCATCTTCAAAGTTGCATAGCGCCCAGCAGATTAGGTGTTTCTCTTCCCGGGCTCCTTTGTCGATTTGAAACAGGGCCTTCCAGCCGGTAGCCGGGATGATGGAGTCAATTTCGTATTTACGTTCTAAAGTTGGCATGCAAACACCCCTTGAAATAGTTTCAGTATAAGTGGTGCGCCCTGAGGGCTTTCTTTTCCTATCATTATAGTCGTTGGTCATGATGAAGCCACTTAGGGGCACCGATAACCAATGGGCTTATTAAGACGTTCTATAAGCTTGGTGCAGACTGAAGATAAACGCTATCGATGTTGTGCCGTCCGATGACGACTCCATCTCCGCACCGGTCGATGTATCCGTATTCGCGGCTGCTATTTCCCATTTGGTACCCGTTACAGCCTGGATGTACCGGTACTGTTCAACCAGTAGGGCCTCAATGAGGCCGGATCGGGCCGGTAAGCGCCCCCTGCGCCAAGGCCTGGTGCCTACAGGCGTGCAGAGCAGGGTCAGGTCCTGCGTTTTGCCCCAGCCTATACCTGTTGCTTAACAATCCGACTTATTCAGGAACAAGGTAGTCCAAACGGGAGACTCTTCGAGCCCTGCCGTTGCCCGATAGCTGGACCAAGACCAGTCTTCGGAACAACCCAGCATACGAGCACGAACCGGATTGAGGACAATATACCGCGCCTGCTCCAGCAGATAAGACTCTTTCTCTTGAAGCGCCCCTGAAACACATGTCTAAAGAAAGACCAAGCAAAGCAAAGCAAAGCAAAACGGTCGGGTAGACCGACCCCGCTGCCCGTGCTGCCCCGCTTTAAGCCACCTTCCGATCATCAAGCCGAGCCCCCTGCTCTCCTCCAAGTCACCGGATCATCCATAACATTGATGGAAATCAGCCTATTGGCCCTTAACTGCCGAGATGACTTGATTCTTCTATGGCACGGGTTAGCATGTGAATTAGGTAAAGATTCCATTGATACTAATGGATAAAAAGGTACGCCTTGTAGTAGAGAGAGCTATAACATGGATATTGGTAAACGAATTGCGGTGCTGTTGCTTTGGTCTATTTCTAGCTCCGCTTTCAGTGCGTCTCAACCAACACTGAAAAACACCGAGATAAACTCAGCATCGCTGCCAGGCGTCCAGATTTTTAAGCCGCAAATCAAAACGGGACATTACTGGGTGCAGGTAGGAGCGACTAAATCCACACCGGCTACAGAGCACTATGCACAGCTGTTTTCGGTCAATTCAATCATTATTCATCAAGATATAAATGACATCAATCGCGTGATGGTGGGACCGTTCGAAACTTTCTCCGATGCCGTTATGGCTCAACAAAAAGCACGCAAGCATGGAATTCGTGATGCGTTCTTCCGCTTCTCCGAACGCACCGCGGATAAAACCAGCTCTCGCTATTGGGTGCAACTGTCGGCGTCAAAAGAACCGCTAAATTTCTCATCGATTGTCAAACTGCGCCCGCTGTCACAGATAAAAATTCTCCGTAGCGATAACGGCCTTAATCGGATATTGGTGGGCCCGTTCACGAGTCATAAAGAGGCCGAGTCTATCCGCCTCGCATCGAAAGCCAGCGGTATGAATGAGGCGTTCATTCTCCCGCCTTCAGAGCAGCCGTTGGCCGCTCCCGTTCAATGATAAAACCAGGCGCAGCCACTGCGCCTCAGCTTAAATCATCATTTGTATTATTTTTTAACGCCGGAAAGATCCCCCGCATGAAGGTCACGCTTACGGGTCTCACCGTGACTGGCGGTCGCAAACATGGTTTCACCTAAGCAGCTCTAACCTGGATGCCCCATCCCGGCGGTATGCCCCAATTCATGGGCTGCAATAGCCTGCATATCCATCGCTGCGGAGTTAGCCGTGGCATCACCCCACACCAAATCGACATCATCGTAGATCTGGCCCCCCTCCACGAGCTCGTGCCAAGAAGGCTGCCCGGAGAATCCCCCCCAGGAATCGTCACCGCAAACACACCCGGTTCATTAATCGCGCCAAACATAAGCGCCGCAACAGCACCTTCAACGACCTCTTACGAGCACAGGGTGCATGATTTTGACCGGCAATCGATAATGTATGATATTTTTTCAATTCGAACCCTTCGAATGAAGCTGATTGTCGGCCACAGGCGGTCCCTGCTCCCTGATTGGAAGACTATACTTGATACGAATTCAACGTTGACCGGAGGACCGCGTCATGAGCATTGCAACTCGAATGGGTGCTTATCTGGATGCCCAAAACATCAGATACGACATCGTCAACCATACCCATTCAAACAGTTCGCTAGGAACGGCCATCGCGGCGCATATCTCGCCGCGAAGCATCGCCAAAGCCGTGGTACTCGAAGACCATGAAGGTCACCACCTGATGGCAGTACTACCCGCCAACCACAAGATCAACCTGGAAAAACTGCGAGGACAACTGGAAATAGACTTGCGCCTTGTCAATGAAAAGCAGGTCTACAAGATGTTCAGCGATTGTGATCCGGGGGCGATACCGGCGCTGGGCCAAGCGTACAACATGAACTCGATCTATGATGAGGTGCTGGACGGCCTAGGCGATGTCTACCTGGAAGCGGGTGATCACGAAACTCTGGTTCACCTGACTAACGAGCAGTTTGGGAAATTGATGAAAGATACCAAACACTCCCGATTCAGCGGCGAGGTGCTGCACTAGAAGCCTGTCGGACGCACCAGAGACAGAAGCCGTAGCCCCGGCAGATTTAGGACTCATGCATAGAGGGTTTCGCTCTGGCTATTTTAGCGGACTGAAGCGACCGGTTACCTTCTTGACACCCTGCATCTGCAGATAAACGATCACTTTCATCCGTTTATCAACGCTGAAGTCACCTTGCCCGGCCATGATATTGGCCCCTTTGTGGCTCAGCGCTAATTTGTTTTTTTTCTTGTTGGCCAAGACCACCACGTTCACCACGGCATCGCGGGTATCCAGGGGTTGGTTATGGTCATCGCTGACGTACAGAGTCAGGGTTGAGCCCTCCACCACCAACTCCAGGTTGTAGGGGCTAACTTTAACGGCCTGACCGCCATACTGGCTGGCGGGTGCACTCTCCGCGCCATGGCCAAAGGCCAACGGGGTTAACAGCAACAGCAGACTACTCAATACCACTTTTTTAATTAACTTCATCGTTAGTGTCTCTTTGTCATTCAACAGTTAGTCACAGATCACCGGTTCGACTGCTGCGTATCGGATGTTTGCGTCGGTAACGCACGCTTATCAATCGACTCTCGTTCAAGTAAGTGCCGTAGCGGCTTTTCTCCCCACAGATAAAACATCACCGGTGTCACCAGGGTATCCAGCAACGTAGCGCTGATCAGACCGCCGAAGATCACCACCGCCACCGGGTGTAAGATCTCCTTACCCGGCGCATCCGCGTGCAGCAATAACGGAGACAGCGCGAAAGCGGCCGCCGAGGCGGTCATCAGTACCGGCGTCAAACGCTCCAGGCTGCCCCGGATAATCATCTGGCGGCCGAACTGCTCGCCTTCGTCGGACACCAGATGGATATAGTGGGAAACTTTCAGGATACCGTTGCGGGCACTGATACCGGCCAGCGTAATAAGACCGATCAGGCTTGCTACCGACAGCTCCGAACCACTGATCCACAACGCTGCCACGCTACCGATCAGCGCCATCGGGATACTACCCATGATGATCAGTGACAGCACGGTGGACTGGTAACGGCTGTAGAGCAGCAGAAAGATCAGCGCCAGTGAGATCAGCGACAGCAGCGCGATCTGCCGGGTGGCCTCCTCTTGCGCCTGGAACTGCCCTTCTAAGCTGACGCTGTAGCCTTCCGGCGAGCTGACCGTACCGATTTCTCCACGGATCTGCTCGATAATCTGAGCCATATCAGAGCCATATCAGAGCCATCGGTATTGGCCGACACCACGATCCGGCGGCGGCCATTCTCGCGGCTGATCTGATTAGGCCCGACAGTGTCATGAATATCGGCCACCAAGCGTAACGGGATCGGTCCCCGGGGCGTTTCGATCTGCATCCGCTCCAGGCTCTCGGCGCTGCGGTCTTCGTCACTCAATCGCATCACCACATCAAAGCGTCGATTACCCTCGATCACCTGAGACACGCGCTCACCGTTAGCCAACATCGCCAAGGCGGTATTGACGCTGCCGGGCGTCAGTCCATACAGGCGCGCCTTATCGTAGTCGACAT
>SDWN01000732.1 GCA_004195305.1 Neptunomonas sp.
GATCAGATCCTGCGGCATCAGGCCATCAGACTCGGCCATCGACAGACGCTCACGCACTGCCCGCTCGACCCGAACCAAACCTACCCGGAACTGGTTCTCAGCCATCTCACCGACTGAGCGCACCCGACGGTTACCGAGGTGATCGATGTCATCCACAATACCTTTGCCGTTACGGATGCTGATCAGCGTCTTCAGAACCGCAAGGATATCGTCTTTGTCCAGGGTTCCTGAACCCAGGATCTCTTCCCGGCCGATACGGCGGTTAAACTTCATCCGCCCCACTTCAGACAGGTCATAACGATCCAGACTGAAGAACAGGTTTTCAAACAAGCCTTCGGCAGACTCTTTAGTCGGCGGCTCGCCCGGGCGCATCATCCGATAGATCTCTACCAGCGCTTCGAGCTGGTTACGGGTCGGATCGATCCGCAGGGTCTCAGAAATGAATGATCCACAGTCCAAATCATTGACATACAGGGTCTGCAGCGTTTCGATGCCGGCACTATGAATCTCAGCCAGCAACTCCTCGGTAACCTCAGCGTTTGCTTCAGCAATAATCTCACCCGTAGACGGATGGACAACTTCCTTAGCAATCGCTTTACCAAGCAGGTAATCCTCGGGCACCTCTAACTCAGACACCTTGGATTTTTCAAGTTCACGGATATGCTTCGCAGTGACCCGGCGACCAGCCTCAACCAGTACGTTGCCGTTACCATCCATGATATCAAAGGAGGCTGTTTCACCGCGCAGTCTTGATGCCACCAACGCCAGTGATGCGGAGCCTTCATGCAGAGCGTAGCTATCCGTCTCAAAAAACGTATCGAGGATCTCCTGGGTAGTCATACCCAGAGCGCGCATCAAAATTGAGGCTGGCAGCTTACGACGACGGTCAATACGGACAAAAACGTTATCTTTCGGATCGAATTCAAAATCGAGCCAGGAACCACGGTAGGGGATAACGCGTGCCGAATACAGCAGCTTACCGGACGAATGGGTCTTACCCTTGTCGTGATCGAAGAACACGCCAGGAGAACGGTGCAACTGCGAAACAATAACACGCTCAGTACCATTGATGACGAAGGTACCATTGTCGGTCATCAGGGGCATTTCACCCATGTAGACTTCCTGTTCTTTGATATCCTTGATCGCCTTATTAGACGATTCACGATCATAGATAACCAAACGAACTTTAACCCGCAGCGGAGCGGCGTAGGTAACCCCACGCAACTGACATTCTTTGACGTCGAATCCCGGCTCACCCAAACGGTAGCCAGCATATTCCAACGCTGCGTTGCCAGAATAAGAGGTGATCGGAAACACGGAATTGAACGCCGCATGCAGTCCGAATTCCTTTTTATCATCTGCGGATGTCGCACCCGTTTGTAAAAACTTGCGGTACGAATCGATCTGGATGGCCAACAGGTATGGAACTTCCATTACGTGAGGCAATTTACCGAAATCCTTTCGGATACGCTTTTTTTCTGTGAACGTGTAAGCCATCAGCATTCCCCAGCTTGTGCACCGAATCAAACAAACAACAGAAGAGACTAAACCGCATCCTCTGCCAGAGACCGTCAGGACAAAATCAGTCCCGGTATAACGGCAAAAAGGCCGGTGACATCTGTCACCGGCCAATTGCGCAATTTACATTACGCAGCTAACGCCAAAGGCGTGAAGTCATTACTTAACTTCAACAGAGGCGCCAGCAGCTTCCAGAGCAGCTTTAAGCTCATCAGCTTCAGCCTTGGAAACGCCCTGCTTAACAGGACCAGGCGCGCCATCAACAACACCCTTAGCTTCTTTCAGACCCAGACCTGTCGCAGCACGAACAGCCTTGATGACATTAACTTTCTTCTCGCCGATAGCGGTCAGAACAACGTCAAACTCAGTCTGCTCTTCAACAGCTGCGCCAGCGTCGCCGCCTGCAACAGCAACAGCGGCTGCAGCTGAAACGCCGAACTTCTCTTCCATCGCGGTAACTAGCTCAGCTACGTCCATTACAGACATGTCGGCGATTGCGTTGATGATATCTTCTTTTGTCAGAGACATGGTTCAATCCTGATATTTCGTGAGCAAATGCTCGTTAACTCATTGAATAACCTGACCAAGCAGTAACTTATAAAGTTAATACTTAGGCGGCTTCTTGTTCTTTCTGATCGCGAACGGCCGCAAGAGTGCGAACCAGCTTGCCAGCAGAAGCTTCCTTCATAACGCTCATCAGCTTGGCGATCGCTTCGTCGTAGGTCGGCAAACTTGCCAACACATCGATAGAAACATGATTGCCTTCGAAAGCAGCAGCCTTCAGCTCAAGCTTGTCATTGGTCTTAGCGAACGCTTTCAGGATGCGTGCACCGGCACCTGGATGTTCGTTAGAGAATGCAATGATGCTTGGACCAACAAATGTCTCATTCAGACATTCGTAAGCAGTGCCTTCCAGCGCGCGACGTGCCAGCGTGTTACGCACTACACGCAACCACACTCCACTTTCACGCGCCTGCTTGCGCAGCTCTGTCATATTCGCAACGGTAACGCCGCGAGAGTCTGCAACGACAGCAGACAGAGCGCTCTGAGCAGCTTCCTGGACCTCAGCGACGATCGCTTTTTTGTCTTCGAGTCCTAGTGCCACTAGTGGTACTCCTGGATTCAAGCCTAGCTATTTACATAGCGTCAGCTTAGTTACCTTCCCCTCACCAGGCTAATACCCAGCAAGGAACTCAATCGGTGTTAGATTCAATAAAATCTGAATCGGGTCACCATCTGCGCAGGTACTCCTGACGGAGAATATTAAGAAGGAGCCAAACTTCGGACCTTCACCTGCGGTCTTTGACGGCCCTTACTACCATCCGGGCAAAAACTCACCGGACATGCAACAAGGACCCCAAAGTTCTTAACACGCCCGAAGCCAAAGACAGCGGGCGGCAGATTCCGCAGCTGCGGAATCCAAATTAAAGCTCCAGACTAGACGGATCAATCTGCAGACCAGGACCCATGGTGCTGGATACAGTGATCTTCTTGAAGTAGATACCCTTTGCTGAAGAGGGCTTGAGCCGCTTCAACTCTGCAACCAAGGCTTCGATGTTCTGCTTGATAGCAACAGGCTCAAAATCAACCTTGCCGACTGCGCCATGGACAATACCGTTCTTGTCAGTACGGAAACGCACCTGACCCGCTTTAGCATTCCGAACCGCTGTTGCGACATCGGGGGTAACAGTACCTACTTTAGGGTTAGGCATCAGACCGCGAGGACCAAGAATGGTACCCAACTGGCCGACAACACGCATCGCATCAGGAGAAGCAATAACCACGTCAAAGTTCAGATCACCGCCTTTAATAGCCGCTGCCAGGTCGTCGAAACCGACAACATCAGCGCCCGCTGCCAAGGCTTTCTCGGCATTCTCACCCTGAGCAAACACAGCAACACGAACATCCTTACCGGTGCCATTTGGCAGTACAGAAGCACCACGAACAACCTGGTCTGACTTACGCGGATCCACACCCAGGTTAACAGCAACCTCGATTGACTCTTTAAACTTAACCGCAGACAGCTCACTTAACAGCGAAATAGCTTCTTCGATAGCGTAATGCTTACCCAGTGTTACTTTTTCAGCAATTGCTTTAGCACGCTTAGTCAACTTAGCCATTACTCTGCTCCCTTCACTGTCAGACCCATACTGCGGGCGGTACCTTCGATAGTACGTACCGCCGCTGCCATATCAGCTGCAGTCAGATCAGGCATTTTGGTTGTCGCAATCTCTTCCAGCTGAGCAGTGCTGACTTCGCCCACCTTGATCGTATTAGGACGTCCTGAACCACTCTTCAGGCCCGCAGCCTTCAACAACAGCACAGCCGCAGGAGGAGTCTTAGTTACGAAAGTAAAGCTACGATCGGCATAAACAGTGATCACGACCGGAGTAGGCAGACCAGCCTCCAAGCTCTGTGTAGCAGCGTTAAACGCCTTACAGAACTCCATGATATTAACACCGTGCTGACCCAAAGCAGGCCCTACGGGTGGACTTGGATTCGCCTTGCCCGCCGCAACTTGCAGCTTGATATACGCCGTGACTTTCTTAGCCATGATATTTCCTCAAGTGGGTGCAAACGCCTCGCGGCTCCCCATTTTCAAACTGCCAAACCAAGTTCAGCAACAACAATTCAACCCGGCCAAATGGCTACAAACCAGCAGCCTACAACCAACAACCCTTAACTACGCAAAAACAGCGAGAGAGTCCAAGCCCCCTCACCGCATCACTTTAACGCACCTAATCAATCCTTTACAACATGCCCGAACTCAAGCTCAACAGGTGTCGAACGGCCGAAGATCAACACAGCCACCCGCACTCGGCTCTTCTCGTAATTAACCTCTTCCACAACACCGGTGAAATCAGCAAAAGGCCCTTCCGTAACGCGCACCATCTGGCCGGATTCAAACAGCGTTTTTGGACGCGGCTGATCAACACCCGCCTCAACCCGCTGTAAAATCGCATCCGCCTCTTTTTCGGTAATGGGCGCCACCTTGCCAGGACTCTTAGAATCCTCGCCGATAAAACCCATCACCCGAGGTACATTTTTGACCAGATGCCAGGAGGCGTCATTCATCTCCATCCGCACCAAAACATAACCCGGGTAGAACTTACGCTCAGATTTACGCTTCTGACCGTTACGCATCTCAACTACTTCTTCGGTCGGAACCAAAATATCACCGAAGTCTTCCTGCATATCCTCAAGCTCAATACGCTCCTGCAAGGACTGCATCACTCGCTTTTCGTAACCCGAATATGCGTGAACGACATACCAACGCTTCGCCACCGCGAGAACCCCTTAACCAATTATTCCAGAAACCGCCCAACTCAGAAGCGAATCTATCGCCCAGAGCGCCAAACCTGCAATCAATACAACAACTACGACAATCAAAGTAGTCTGTATAGTCTCCTGGCGCGTCGGCCAGACAACCTTGCGAATCTCAACCTTGGCTTCTTTAAATAAGGTAAAAAAAGCGCTTCCCTTGGCCGTCTGCAACGCCATAAAACCAGCAGCAGCAGCCAACACCAACAGAGCCAACACGCGATAAAGCAGCGACTCTCCAGCAAAATAGGAATTACCAGCAACCCCAACCGCTATCAGCAGCAGAGCCACGAGCCATTTAAAGGAATCAAACTTGGATTCAGCAGAACCTGCTTTCGCACTCATGCGGTAAAGCCTCTATAAACAGATGAAGCTGACAGAAATGTACCCTTGATACGCCTACCAACCCAACAACTTAAGTCAAGATGTTAAATTGGCAGGCCAGGAGGGACTCGAACCCCCAACCTGCGGTTTTGGAGACCGCTGCTCTGCCAATTGAGCCACTGGCCTGTCACAAGGGGAGCGAATTATATCCGCCCCCCAACAGCATTGCAACCAACAACAATTAGTTATTCTACAATTTTGGCCACAACACCCGCACCCACGGTACGACCACCCTCACGGATAGCAAAACGCAGACCCTCTTCCATCGCGATAGCCTGAATCAGATTCACACTCATCTGCACATTATCCCCCGGCATCACCATCTCGATACCCTCAGGAAGCTGGCAAGCACCGGTCACGTCGGTCGTACGGAAGTAAAACTGCGGCCGATAACCATTAAAGAACGGTGTATGACGACCACCCTCATCCTTGCCCAAGACATAAACCTCGGCCTCAAAACGAGTATGCGGCTTGATAGAATCGGCCTTAGCAAGCACCTGACCCCGCTCGACATCCTCACGCTTTGTCCCACGCAGCAACACACCTACGTTCTCGCCCGCACGCCCCTCATCCAGCAACTTGCGAAACATCTCAACGCCGGTACAGGTCGTTATAACCGTCTCTTTGATACCCACAATGGCGACTGACTCGCCCACCTTGACAATACCGCGCTCGACCCGACCAGTAACCACTGTGCCACGCCCCTGAATCGAGAATACATCTTCGATCGGCATCAGAAACGCCCCATCGACAGCACGCTCTGGCTCAGGAATATAGGTATCCAGCGCATCGATCAGCTTACGCACTGCCGTCGTACCCATCTCATTGCCGTCTTCGCCACTCAACGCCATCAGCGCCGACCCCGGGATGATCGGCGTATCGTCACCCGGAAAATCATATTCCGACAACAGATCACGCAACTCCATGTCGACCAGCTCAAGCATCTCGGCATACTCCTCGCTGCCAGCACCGCCACAATCCTCAGCCAGCAGATCCGCCTTATTCAGAAATACCACAATATAAGGAACACCTACCTGTCGCGACAGTAAGATATGCTCGCGCGTCTGCGGCATAGGACCATCGGTCGCACCACAGACCAAGATCGCGCCATCCATCTGCGCCGCGCCGGTAATCATATTCTTGACGTAGTCTGCGTGACCCGGACAGTCGACATGGGCGTAATGACGATTAGGGGAATCATACTCAACATGAGAGGTTGAGATAGTAATGCCACGCTCACGCTCTTCCGGAGCATTATCGATTTGCGCAAAGTCCCTGAGCTCACCTCCCCATGTCTCGGCGCAAACACGGGTCAGAGCAGCGGTTAGCGTGGTCTTGCCATGATCAACATGACCAATAGTACCCACATTAAGATGCGGCTTCTTACGTTCGAAAGTTGCCTTAGCCATTTTATTCTCCCTTGAAAATATGCTAACCCATAATGCAATAAAGGGCAGGTATATTGCTATACCCGCCCTTCTGAGTTTATCACCTATAACACGGCCTCCAGGGCAAAATGAACCACCGACCTCACCCCACCTCAGAAAAAAACACCACGCCAGAATATAAAAAGGGCAGGTATACCGCTATACCCACCCTTCCGCAGCCACCATCTATGAAACAAAGACCCAAGGCAGAACCAAACCGCCGACCTCACCCTTACCAGGGGTGCACTCTACCCCTGAGCTACTGGAGCACATTTCACAACCGACAACACCGACCAACAACACTGACACAGACAACAAGCCAGACCCTGCATCAGAAAAAACACCAAGCCAGAATACAAAAAGGGCAGGTATATCGCTATACCCGCCCTTCTGCAGCTACCATCTATGAAACAAAGACCCAAGGCAGAACCAAACCGCCGACCTCACCCCACCTCAGGACAAAACACCAAGCCTGAATACAAAAAGGGCAGGTATATCGCTATACCCGCCCTTCTGCAGCTACCATCTATGAAATGGAGCTCCAAGGCGGAATTGAACCGCCGACCTCACCCTTACCAAGGGTGTGCTCTACCCCTGAGCTACTGGAGCACATTTCATAACCAACAACA
>SDWN01000736.1 GCA_004195305.1 Neptunomonas sp.
AGCTCGAGGAGATGGGCAAGTTTGGCCGCTATCTGGATAGCGACGGCGACGGCATCTGCTACCGTACCTACCCGGGCACCCATCCGACCAAAGGCGCATTTTTCACTCGCGGCACCTCGCGCGACCACTACGCCGTCTACACCGAGCTGGGGGATATCTACGTCGATAACGTCGACCGTCTCAACCGCAAGTTCGACACCGCCGCGACGCTACTGCCTAAGCCGGTCATCCGCACTCGGGGCAAAGGCGGTAAAACAGGCTTGATCTACTACGGCACCACCTCGGCCGCCGCCACTGAAACCGTCGATCTGCTGGCCGCCAAAGGGATCAGCCTGGACAGCTGCTGCATCAAGTCCTTCCCCTTCAGCGAGGAGGTGGTGCAGTTCATCGATAATCATGAGCGGCTCTACGTTGTCGAGCAAAACCGCGACGGGCAGATGCGCACCCTGCTGATCAACGAGCTGGAGACCAATCCAAAGAAGCTGACCAAAGTGGTTCACTACGACGGTCTACCGATCTCAGCACGTTTTATCAGCAGCAGTATCGAAGCACACCAGCAGCACAACAGTGCCGGTAAAAGATCCACCCTCAAAGTGGCAAGCAGGTAAATCATGAGTTATCAAAAATCTACATTTCGCCATCCAAAGCTGCCCGTTAATGATCTGGGATTTACCCATAAGGCCTACGAAGGGCCGCTGTCGACCCTGTGCGCAGGATGCGGCCACGACTCCATCGGTGCCGCGATTATCCAATCGTGCCACGAGCTGTCACTGCCGCCCCACCGGATCGCCAAACTGTCCGGCATCGGCTGCTCATCCAAGGCGCCCACCTATTTCCTCGACAAGGCACACGGGTTTAACTCGGTGCACGGACGGATGCCGTCGATTGTCACCGGGGCCAACATGGCCAACCGCGATCTGGTCTATATCGGCATGTCCGGCGACGGCGATACCTCCGCCATCGGCCTGGGCCAGTTTTCCCATGTCGTGCGGCGTCGACTCAACATGCTCTATATCGTCGCCAATAACGGCGTCTACGGCCTGACCAAGGGGCAGACCTCGGCCACCGCCGATCTCGGCTCCAAAAGCAAGTCCGGTGATGTGAATCTGCTCGACGGGATCGATCTGGCATCGCTGGCCATTCAGCTGGGCGCAACCTTTGTGGCGCGTAGCTTCTCCGGTGACAAACAGGAGCTGGTACCGCTGATTAAAGCAGCACTGAGCCATCGAGGTTTTGCCTTCATCGATGTGATCTCACCCTGCGTGACGTTCAACAACCACGTCGGCTCTACCAAGAGCTACGATTACATTCGCGATCATATTGAAACCGCCTCGGTGACCGACTTTATCCCGGTTAAAGAGGAGATCATCTCCACTTGCGAAATCGGCAGCAACTGCCGCGACATCTGCCTCCACGACGGTTCGACCATCCGCCTGCAGAGCGTTGACGAGAGCTACGATCCACAAGACCGTACTGCAGCCATGGCCGCAATCGAGGCGTGCAAAGCCGAAGACAAAACCCTGACCGGTCTGCTGTATATCGACCCGAGTGCTGAGGACCTGCATGCCGTACTTAACACCACCGACAAGCCGCTTAACGGTCTGACCGAAAGCGTGCTCTGCCCGGGCGATGAAGTTCTGCAGGTGATCAACAACAGCTTCCGCTAACCCCTTCCACCATTCCGCGCTGAATCTAAGCGCCAGCCTGACACCTTATCAGGCTGGCGTTTTTATCTGGTAAGCCAATGAACGCCGACAGCCTCACCGCCCCACTCCCTGATCCAGATCACATCTCCCGCATCTATTCCGCCAAACTCATCAGTCACTTGCTAAACTGCTCGCTATACAAGCCAATCTGAATCTAGATAAAAAACAATCAAATTACAGCTTTTGACTCTGTCATTACATAGGGATAAAGGGATATCAGGATGATATTATTTAGAGCCAAAACCATCCGCGGATTACTTTTTTCGTTTCCGCTCACACTGCTTGTCGTCTTTTTAATGTCCCTGGCTTTGTCATTGTATAGCAGCGGCCAGTATCGAACGCTGTCACTGCATATGATTGATGATGACCTCGTCTTTCTCAACAAAGTCGCCACAGGATCACAGCAGATGGTCCTCATTCATGAGGATTTACACCATCAGTTTGAGCAAGTGCTCAATCACAAAACAGCGATCGAAGCCTTCTCTGAAGGCACAGTACGTCATCTGGATGACATTCGTACAATCCTCGCTTTGATTGACTTTTCTACACAACTCTACCCAACTGGCAGCGCCGATGTGTCAATCGGACTCAATACCAAAGCATTGACTGAAAATCTAAACAATTATCTTACCCTGGCAAAATCAGCAATTGACGAAATCCATTTAGATGACAGCGTCATCTCCAAACGGTCCCAGATGCTAGATGCCTTGTTCTTTGAATTCCAAACCCAGGCCATGGTTCTGATCACCAGTAATACGCTGGAAATTGAGTACGAGTTCACATCGAAGATCAACGCAACAGACCAGGCCGAGCTGCTATTGATTGCGCTAGTCTGCACTATCGCCGCGCTGATATTTTGGATCAGTTTCATGCATGCAAACCGGCTATCCAAAACGATCAAGCACATGAGTCATAATCTATATCAGCTCTCCTCGGGGAACATCAACATTGATGTTCCTACCGCCAACCCGATCAAGGAACTGCAAACCCTGATCGACGCCTTAACCGCCTTTAGAACCACCCACAAACAGCTACGGTCGGCTAATTACGAGCTGGCTACGATTAAAGATACACTTGCAACCCGGGTTGCCCAGCGTACCAAGCAGCTAAAGATCGCCAACCAGCATTTAAACCGTGAAATCGATCACAATGAGCGCGCCCGATCCAAATTGATGCTGTCTGACAAAATCATCCAAACAACCAGCGAAGCGATAATCGTCACGGACGTTAATAACATTATTATCGAGATCAACAACGCTTATACCCAGATCACCGGCTACAGCCGTGACGAAATCCTTGGCAAAACACCCGCCATCTTGAATTCAGGCCATCATGATCAGGGGTATTATCAAACGATGTGGGATCAGATCAATACCCATGGGAGATGGAAAGGTGAGATCTGGGACCGGCGCAAAAACAATGAGCTCTATCCACAGTGGCTAACCATCAACGTGGTCAAAGACGATGCAGGTCGAATCACTCATTATGTAGGCGTATTTTCTGATATTAGTGTACTCAAGAACAAGGACGCGGAGCTGCTGCACCTCGCTCAATTCGATCCGTTGACTCAGCTACCCAATCGAGCCCTGGGCAAGGAACGGGTGACACAAAAGCTCATCAGTGCTGAGCGCAGTAAAACCCAATTAGCGCTACTGCTCATTGATCTGGACAATTTTAAAAACGTCAATGATTCACTCGGGCATACGCTAGGTGATCAGCTACTGGTTGAGACTGCAAAACGCCTGTCAGCGGCTCTGCGCAGCGAAGATTCGCTCTGTCATCCAGGCCCGTCACCGAAGCCGAAGCCAAGTAATACCGTCGCGTGCTTAGGGGGGGACGAGTTTATCGTGGCGTTAGGAGATTTTGGCACGTTAAGCCAGCTTTCAGATATTATTAAGCGGATCCAGCACGTGATCAACGAACCCTTCCACCTCGACGGCATGGAGGTGTTAATCGGGTCAAGCATCGGCATCGCCATCTACCCGCAGGATGGCAGCAGCTACGATGTCCTGAGCAAGAATGCCGACACCGCCATGTACCGCGCCAAGCAGACCGGTCGCGGCCAGTTCACCCTGTTTACAGAAGAGATGAATGAGCGGGCCCACAACCGCCTCGAGATAGAGATGGAGCTCCGAAGCTCACTGACCAACGGGGACTTTGAGCTCTACTACCAGCCAAAGGAAAATATTCACAATTCAACCACCTGGGGTATGGAAGCACTGGTGCGCTGGAACCACCCGCGGCTGGGTCTGGTCTCACCACTGGACTTTATCGGTATTGCCGAAGAGACCGGGCTTATTACGCCCTTGGGAAACTGGGTATTAGCGCAGGCCTGCCAGCACTGCGCAGCAGTCAATGACGAGCTGTCGGTGGAGCTGCATGTGGCGGTGAATATCTCACCACGGCAGTTTCTCGATAAGGGATTTATCGAGAAGGTAAGTCAGGCCCTATCCCATGCCAGTTTGCCACCTCATTGCCTGGAACTTGAGATTACCGAAAGCGTGGTTATGGGTGATATCGACGATGCTATTGCCACCATCAACGCGCTGAAGGCCCTTGGGGTAACGATCGCTCTGGATGATTTTGGCACCGGATACTCCTCATTGAGCTACCTTAAACAACTGCCGATCGACACTCTGAAGATTGACCGTAGCTTTATCATGCATTTGGATAATCCGGATGCCTCAAGAGACCGTGCAATCGTGGAGACGATCATCCGCATGGGGCACCAGCTTGGTATGACCATCGTTGCCGAGGGGGTCGAAACAAAAGAACACCAGCGTCTGCTTCGCGAGCTCCAGTGCGATCAGTTACAAGGTTACCTATACAGCCGCCCCTTACCGGTGCCAGAACTGCACAAATACCTGCAGCGCAGCCTGGTCAGCACGGTCTCAACACATCTTACACCCGCTTAATCCAGGTCGTTAGTGGTCATCTCTTTACCTGATCCCTCAGCACTCCTGTAGATCTACCTGAAGTTGCTCCTGCATTTCAGGCACTTACTACAACGCCCTGCAGGCAACTGCCGATGTCGCTGCGATGGCTGAAGATCATGGCTAATCCGGTCTCTTGATAACCTAGGAGTCCTGATCCATTTAACCTGCTGCTTAGTTCAAGGGCTGAGCAGATACCTCTTTGTTAACGACCCGTCGCTTGCGACTGATACCCGCAACAGCGGAACCCGCCACAATCGCCAGGCACGCCATAGCCAGCGTCCAACTGGGCTGCGCGTCACCAGCCACGAGCAGCAACAATACCGAAATCATTGGGGCAGCATAGGCCAGCACTCCCAGCAGCTGCAGGTCACCATGTTTGATACCGTAGTCCCAGGTAAAAAAGGCGATGCCCACCGGCCCTAAGCCTAACCCCAGCACGCCGATCCACTGGGTGCTATTTTGTGGCCAGACTGTCACCTCCCAGACGAGATGGCAAACCAGTGCCAACAGGGCGGTCACCGCACAGAACCAACCCACCGCATCGGTGGGTACGGCGCTAACCAGTCGACTGGCAACCGAGTAACTGGACCAGATCAGCGCGCAGGTCAGCGCTAACAAGTAACCCGGCAGATAGTCGCTACTGAATCCTGCGCTGCCGTTACCTATCAGCATCCAGCAACCGATGAGGGCTAGCAACGCACCTAACAGATGTTGCGGCTTGAGCTTTTGGCCGGGCAGCAACGCGGCGAACAAGACAATCAATAATGGCCAGAGATAAGCCAGCAGGCTCACCTCTACTGCTGGCGCTTTGCTCATCGCCATGAAATAGCAGAAGTGATAACCAAAGTAGCCGCCCACACCTAACAACCAGGCCAGCAACGGCTGGCGTAGATGACGCCCTCCCAAGTGGCCTTGACGCCACCAGCGCAAGCTCATCAACAGAAAGGCCACCGTAAAGGTCATCGCCATCAGTTGAAATGCAGGGATTCGCCCATCGGTAAGCCGTGTCAGTAGCGCCAGTGTGCCCCATAAGACGATCGAAATAGAACCGACCAACGTCGCTCGATGTAGCTGATACACGGCTAATCCTCTTAATCAATATGCAATCAATGAAGGCGCAGTGTAGGGTTTCAGACAGAAGCCGTCTTTGCCGATACGGTGGAATTATTTGTCGATCTGGCGAAAATAACGTGGCGAATGACCAAAATGCTTCCGAAACCGATCACTGAAGGCGGACAGGCTGCGATAGCCGACGTTATCAGCGACCTGCTGCACGCTCAGCGCACCGATTTCAAGCAGTTGCCAGGCTTGCTGCATCCGTTTTTCCGTCAGGTACTGCTGCGGCGTCATACCCAATTGACGCCGAAACAGGTCACTAAGTTGACGTGCGCTGAGATGAGCCACCGCCGCGAGCTGAGCCAGCGAAACCGATTGATGAAAATTGTGATCGAGATAAACACTGGCAGCTTCGACACGGCTATCCAGCTGTACCGCCTCTCCAAAGCGCTCGCGCAACAGCTGGATCAACAGCAGTAACATCTGTCGCTCACTGCCTGGGCGGCTGCCGCCTTGTGCTAATTGCCGATACAAGAAGTTGACGTACTGTGCCAGCGCAGCATCAATCGCAATAAAGGCCGGCAAACGCTCCAGCTCAGGGGCGAGAGCGGTAGGCACATCGGCCACCACAAAGCAGTTTTGATCAGCGGCAGCGAAACCATGGCTCTGCCCGGCGGCAATAACAGCAATATGCCCCGAAGCCGCTTGCCCCTGCCTGGGTCCCACACTCATGTCCAGACGACCGCTGACAGGGAGCACCAGCTGATGATAGTGATGCTGATGCGCCTGTATTTCGCTGCTATAACTGCGCAAGCTCAGGGATAGATTCAAATGTTCCATACGCAGATAATAACAGTAATCGGATAATCGCAATCTGGTTCTTTCATTACCCGTCAACCCAACAGCCCTGCTCAATGCCATGAGCACCCTGACCTCCACTATCGCGTTGATTAGTTGCCGTTTGGCGTTGAGGCTGTCGGAAAAGCCCCGCAGCCCCTGGCTCAGCTGTTTAGTTTCTCGTTAAATTTTTATGATCACGGCCTGCGCCCTTCTATTCCGCTCGCGACCAGTGTTTCGGCGTGGACCTGTTCGGTATCAACCCGGTATAGCATTACACCTGGCAGTCCCTCTATAGCAAGTAACCGGAGCCAGGGTGGCGATGGCTGTTGTTGTAGCCGATGGAAAAAATCACCTGGCGTAGTCGCTGTTGAATCCGCCACTACCATGAAATAGTCGATACCAAACTTTCTGGTCAGAGATAGCGCAATGTCATCATCTTGGCTGTTTTGTAGTTTTAGTTGCTTTAGCAGACCTTCTTCATTTCGGTGGTAAGGGGCGGCAAGCACGCCGTGAGAGGTTCGGGCCAGGATCGTTGGCCCCATATTGATATCGGCGGCAATTAAGGCCGATCGGCCGCCACCGTATCCTGGCTGCTGGCCGATACGCTGCGCGACCTGATCGACTACCCGATGGTGTTGAACAACGGTCTCACCGGCGCCCCCCGCCGCAGGTTGAGGGATCAATAGGCTGAGTCCGATGGAGGGCAAGGGGGACAACATGATCAACCAAACGAATGC